>JBBQEC010000001.1:0-44802 GCA_038320305.1 Candidatus Limnocylindrales bacterium
CATGGCGATGGCGTTCGCCTCCCATGGCCCGATCCAGATCGGCAGATAGCGGTCGTGCCCGGTGTCGCGCAGGATCACAACGTGCTGCGAGGACATCATGTGCACCCGGACGCTCTCAACGAGCATCTCGTTCAACACGCCATCCGCCCCGCCGTTGAGTCCACCGTTCGGGGCTTCCCCTGTGGACATGTCTGAATTCTACTCGCGGTTATGGGCTGGCCGACGGCCCGGGACTCGCCACTGCCCGTGGCGTCCGGCGCGGCCGTTCGGTCGGCTCGGAGCTGGGCGAGTTCGAAGCGGAGCTGGTGGGACCCGGCGTTTGCACGCCACTCGGCGACGGAAGCACAGACGGCGGAATTGTCGGCGCGATCGACGGCCCACCAGAGGCGCCGGGTGACGCAGTCGCCGCAGGCGCTGCCGTCAGTGGCACCTGGAACAGGCCATCCGAGCGCGCCCAGACAAGGATGGGCGGCTCGGTAACGCCGCGGTCGACGACATACATGCCGGTCAGGTCGCTGAGTGGAGGAGCACCGTCCGCGGCCAGGTATTGCGCGACGTAGGCGCCCTCGACCTTGCTGTAGACCAGGATGCGTTGCCATTGACTGTCCCAGATGAAGAGCTGGCCGTTGCCCTTGTTGCCCGTGGCATCAAGTAGGCCGTACGCATGACCCGGCCGCAGATTCTTGTCGTCCGGTGCCGGATCGAGTGAGAAGCCGGTCCGGCTGCCGCTGAAGTATTTGATCAGGTCTGGCGCTGTTACCGCATACAGATCGCCGTCGACAAGGATCTGCTTGAAGGTCGAGACTGGCTCGTTGTTGGTCAGGAAGTACGGCCCCGGCTCAGAGAAGCCACTGCCGTCGGCGGTCGGCTCGTAGCGGAGGACCTGTGTGCCGGCCGGATACGGCACATACAGGCGGTAAGTGCCCTCGGCAGCGTTGATGACGAAGGTCGCGATGTCGACGACGTCGGGGCCCCACGTCTGGTCGCCTCCGACCCTTATCTCGCCCAGCGTGCCGCCACCCTGGGTGTCGGACGGACGCCAACGCCACAGGTTGCCGCCATCGTCGACGATGAGCAGGTCTGGCCCGCCCACGGACAGGAAACGGGGCTTGCCGATGCCCTGGCCGCTGCCCGCGCCCGATTGGACGACCGTCGCCACTGCTCCGGTGCTCGGGTCAACGCGCACGACACCATCACCAACGATCGCGTATGCCACGTTGTCCGGGCCGAGCACGACGTCGGTTATCAAGGCCCCGCTTGGCGCCGCGTAGAACTGCGTGCCCGTCACGCGGCTAGTTCCGAAGAGCTCCTCCAGTGCGTCCGTGACGCGCGCCTGGACCGGATTGAGCTGGGCGGCAGGAACGCCGCCCTGGGCGTGCTGCAGATCGTCCCAGGCACCTTGCAGGAGCGTTTGCGCCTGGACCGGGTCGGCATGGATCATGTCACCCGGTCCGAGCACCTGGTTGGCCTTGTCGGTCGCGTCGGCGAGAGCGGCGGAGCCGTCCGGCGTGTTGTCCGTTGGACTGTCAGCCCGAAACGGGCCCAGGTACCACACGAGGCCGCCCAGGACGACTATCACGGCGACCAGGGCCATGGCCGCCATCGACGCGCGGCGCCGGCTGTCCTGGGCGTCACCAGCGGTCCGCATCCGTCGGTACCCGGCGCGCCGGCGGGGCATGAGATCGAGCACGCGGCTGACCGCGCCATGAATGCCCTCGCCGACGCCGGTGCGCGTCGCGCCGGCGCGTTCGCGGACCACCGCGGCCAAACCGACAACCTGGTCGCCGAACGGGATGGGCGAATGCTCGGGCGAACCGGCGAGTGGCTCGGCGGGCGCTACCGGGACGAGCTTGTGTTCGACCCTCGTAAGGGAGACTTCGGTGGCCTCGAGGGCCACCACTGCGTCCGAACCCTCGCCGCCCGCTGCGACGAACAGGTGGTGGAGATGCTCCACTGCCGATTGCGGGTGGAGCGTCACCACCGCGTTCTTGAGCTCTTCCGTGCCGACGATCTCCACGAGGTTGCGCGACGCAAGAACCAGAGAGTCGCCGACAGCGAAGTCTCCGCGCCACACGCCGAGACGCAGGTTGTCGGCCGCGGGCAGACCCACGCCCGAGTGGTGCTCCGGCATGAGCAATCGTGCGGATCGGATCAGGTAAACGTTCGCATCGCCCGCGGTCGCCACGTACAGCTCGTTGTTGCGCACGACCGCGATCGCGAGGCCGATTGAGTACGCGGCAAGGTTGCCCCCCTCGCGCGATTGGCGCAGCCGCTTGTTGGCGGCACGGGCGGCCTTCTCGAGCACGATCGGGATGCCAGCCGATTCGTCGTAGTAATACTCGCGCCGGATCGTGTCCGCGACCAAGCGGCACGCATCACGCGTTCGGCCGCCGATGCCCTTCGAGCTGACGATCAGGTACAGGCTGCCCTTGGTGCGGGCCTTTGAGCCTGTCGTGGGCTCGGTGACGATGATCGCGTCGGAAGAGTTGGAAAGGCGGTCCTCCTCGGAGACGAGCCCATATTTGAGGGCGAGCCGGGAAGCCATCGCGGGCCAGTCTAGCGCTAGGAGAGTGCTCGGCCGGGTGGACGCACCACGACGCGAAGCTCGATCAGATGGTCGCCGTCCGGCACGCGCTCAAAGGCCGCCAGAAGCTCGGCCTGACGCAGCCTCAACTCCTGGCCTACAAGATTGTCCGTGGCGCTGACGACGAGTGCCGGTGGCTGGACCGACAGAAGCTTGGAAGCGCCGCGGGCCGCGGGCAGGTGCTCCTCGACGAGGCGTTCCCAGGCGGACATTTGGCGCGCGAGACGCAGCTCCTTCTCGATGCCGATCTGTGCCGCGACCTTGGGCAGCATGTCGCCAACTCGAGTCAGTTGACGCTTGGCAGTCATCGGCTGCCTTCCATCAGTCGGCCGGGGCTAACTTCCCAGACCGTCGAGGCCGCCACCAGCGCGGGATCAAGGTCGTCAGTAGTAGTCGTCGACACGAAGGCCTGGGGCAGAGCACCGATACGACGCACCAGATGAGCGCGACGATCGGGATCGAGCTCGGAGAAGACGTCATCGAGCAGCAAGAGCGGCGGTTGGCCGGCAACCTTCGTGAGCAGATCGAGTTGAGCCAACTTGAACGCGAGGATCGCCGTGCGCTGTTGTCCGCGCGAGGCAAAGGTCGACAGCTCACGCTCGCCACTGACAAAGATGACGTCGTCGCGATGGGGTCCGATCAGCGTCGCTCCATTCCACATCTCCTTATCACGCGTGTCGATGAGACGCCGGCGCAACGCGGCGCGGGTCGTCTCGTTCGGCAGTTGCTCGGCGTTGGTCACGTAGTCCAGATGCAGCGCTTCCTCTGCGGGAGCAATCTCCTGGTGCGCGTCGGAGAGCGGCCCGGCGAGCTGCGCCAGTGCTGCCCGGCGCCAATCGACGATCTTGGCGCCGTCCTCGATGACGACGCCGTCCCAGTAACGGAGCTCATCCGGTGCGGCACTGCCATCGCGGATTGCGCGCAACAGGTTGTTGCGCTGAGTCAGCGCACGGCCGTACGTCGACATTGTCGATGCCGCGGCTGGCACAGTCTGAGCCACAATCGCATCGAGCGAGTTACGGCGGCCGCTGGGCGACCCGACGACGAGGAGCATGTCCTCGGGCGCGAAGAGGACCACCGGCAGTGCCGCAGCCAGGGCGGACGGCCGGCGCGCCACACCGTTGACCAGGACACGCTTGCGGCCCGCACCCGTTCCGGACCTGGCAATGACGACCTCGACGCGGTTATCGGCACCCGTGCCTGCCTCGAGACGGGCGAACTCGGCTCCCCACGCGACAAGCTCAGCGTCGTTGCTGGCGCGGTGCGAACGCGACGTCCCGAGAACGACGAGCGACTCGAGCAGGTTCGTCTTGCCCGCCGCATTGGGCCCAACCACGACCTGGGGACCGCCGGGAAAGGTCACGTCCAGCTCGGGGTACGAGCGGAACGATGTCAGCTGCAGTCTTTCGACGCGCATCTCGATCAGCGCGTCGCGAGAGGCGTCGCCAGCGGCGTCGCTCGACTCAGGACGGCGTGCGTACGGGCATGATCACGTGGACGTAGTCCGAGCCGTCAGTCGGCTTGATCACACCTGGTGAGAGCGGACCCGAGAACTCAAGGGCGAGCTGCTCATAGTCCAGGTTCTGGAGCGCCTCCTGCAGGTACTTGGCGTTGAACGAGATCTGCATCGGGTCACCCTCAATGGCTGCTTCGACGTCTGTCTGCGCCTCGCCAACGTCTGCCGCGGCCGCGATATTGATCGTGCCCGTGCCCTCGTCGCCGAGCTTGAGCCGGACAACGTTGGCCGCCGAGCTCGCGATCAGGGCCGAGATGCGCACGGCCTTGAGCAGCTCGTCGCGCTCGACGACGGCGCGCGTCGTGTGCGACGACGGCAGCACCTGCTGGTAGTTGGGGAACTGGCCGTCGATCAGGCGACTGACGATGTCGACGTCGCCGATGTGCATCAGGACCTGGCTCTTCGAGCTGGCCAGCATGATGTCGACGGGATCGTCCGAATCGGACAAGAGACGCATGAGCTCCATATACGAGCGCGCCGGCACGACGAGCGAGGTGTCCTCGACTGGATCGAGGATGGGCACGGAGCGCACGGCGATGCGGTAGTTGTCTGCTGCCGCCAGCGTCAGCCTGTCACCTGATAGACGAGTCAGCACGCCGGTCAGGATGGGTCGCGCTTCATCCGTGGCCGCGGCGAAAACGACCTCCGACAGTGCCGCTCGGAGCTCCTTCTGGCTGACCCGCGTCGTCGGGCGTTCGCCCGGCGACGGAATTACCGGAAACTCGTCCGCCTCTATGCCACGCAGCTGCGTCTGGTAGCGGCCTGCCTTGATCCGCAGCGTCGTCGCGCCGTCGCTCTCAAGTTCGATCTTCTCGCCCGACGGGAGTCCCGCGACAAGGTCGTTGAACAAGCGGGCAGGGACGGTCAGTGAGCCCTCTGTGTCGATCCGACCGGCGACCCACGACGTGATCCCGATCTCGAGGTTGGTGGCGGTCAGCTTGAGTCCGGCATCTTCCGTGCGCAGCAGGACGTTGGCGAGCACGGGCAAGGTGCTTCGACTGCTGACGGCGCGGCTGACGACCTGCAAGCCGCGCGCCAGGTTCTCCTGCATCACGGAAAGCTTCACGTCCCTCGAGCTCCCTTCACGGTGTTTCCCCTTCGCCGGCCTGGGCTGGCCGCACGCCGGCCCAACGAATGATTGTGAGTCTCTTTTCTTATCTTCTCATTTCATCACCGTCATCATGGTGTTGACGACGGGGATAACGCCCGATTCGTGCTCAAAATCGTCGATTATTAGGTCCCTGGGCGGTGGACGGTCGGGCTTTCTATTGAAGTTCGGTTGGGGACGGTTTTGAAGGCCCAGTGGACAACATGTCCGAACACCCTTCAAAGTCCACCGCGAGCGCACCAAACCAGGCGATGGTCCCAAGCGCGATATCCACAGTCGGGGCGGTTGCTCCACAAAAAGCGGGGTCTTCTCAACTCACCCGAATTCGCTGATGTGCGAATGAAATGAAATCGTCCCCCGGGTGGCGCGCGCAGCAACCGGTCTGCGCTTGGCGGACCGCGCCGCCTAATCGGAGTAGATCAGCTCCCGAACCGCTGCCAGATCGCGGCGCAGCTCCTCGTTTTCCTGGGTCTCCTTGTCGATCTTGTCGCACGCATGGAGAACGGTGGAGTGATCGCGGCCGCCGAGCTCTTGACCGATGCGCAGCAGCGAGACATCAGTTTCCGCGCGCATCAGGTACATGGCTATCTGGCGTGGCATGACGATGGCGCGATCGCGCTTTTGGCCCTTGAGCTGATCGAGCTCGACGCTGTAGTAGTCGGACACGGCCTGCACGATCCGCTCGGGCGTCACCAGCCTGCGCTTGGGGTTGTAGAGCACGTTCGATAGGACCGCCTGGGCGAGCTCGATCGTGATCGGCATGCCACCCATGTTGGCGTAGGCCACGATCCGATTGAGAGCACCCTCGAGCTCGCGGATGTTGCTGATCACCTTGCGCGCGATGAACTCGAGCACGTCCGCACCGAGATGGACGTTCGCCTCCTCTGCTTTGGCACGCAGGATGGCGATGCGCGTCTCCAGATCTGGCGCCGTGAGGTCGGCGATCAGGCCCCATTCGAAGCGGCTGCGCAGGCGCTCCTCGAGCGTGATAATCAACTTTGGCGGCCGATCGGACGAGAGCACGATCTGCTTGCCGTCCTCGTGGATGGCATTGAACGTGTGGAAGAACTCTTCCTGCGTCCGTTCCTTGTCGGCGATGAACTGGATGTCGTCGATGAGGAGCAGATCGATGCGCCGATAACGATTTCGAAACTCGTCGATCTTGCCCTGCTGGATGCTGGTGATGAACTCGTTTGTGAACTTCTCGCTCGTGGCGTAGACGACGCGCTTGCGCGGGAAGCGGGCGAGGACCTGGTTGCCGATGGCATGCATCAGGTGGGTCTTGCCCAGACCAACGCCGCCATACAGGAAGAGCGGGTTGTAGGCATGACCGGGGCGTTCGGCCACGGACAATGATGCCGCGTGGGCGAGCCTGTTGGCCGAGCCGACGATGAAGTTGCGGAAGGTATAGCGCGGGTTGAGGTTGAGACTGCCGCCTTCAGGCCCGCCCACGCGGCCCGGCTCGAGCCTGACGCGCTGCGCAACCTGCGGCGCGCCGGAGGCGACCGCAGGAACCTCTGAGGTCTGTTGCTGCGCATCCTCTGTCAGCACGCCGGTCAGTCCTTCGCGCACATCGAAATCGACCTGAACGCTGTATCCCACCACGCGCGCAAGGGTCTGACTTATCAGAGAGCGGTAGCGGGTCTCGAGCCAGTCCTTGGCGAACCCGTTGGGCACAGCGACGGTGAAGCGGTTGTCGTCGACGGCGACGAGCGCTGTCTCCTTGAGCCAGGTCTCGAAGTTGGCGGGCGAGAGCGAAACCTGAAGCTCGCCCAAAGCTGCGCGCCAGACCTGCTTCGCATCCACCGATTCAGTCGCCCCGATTAGACGAATTCCATAAGAAGGCAGGCGCTCACGACGCACGGCGAAGAGCGAGCGGTACCCTCTGCTTGACCTCGAGAGCGGCTGCGCAGGTTCCCTGCCGGCGCACCGTACTCAGCCCGAGCCCCCCCTCCCCGCAGCCCCCGCGGAGCCTTGGGCGGCAAACACTAGCACCGCCTGAGCGGGACCTGCAAGGTTGATTCCGCATACTCCCATGGGGTATCGACGCTTAGCCGATCGGGTCGCCCGGGGATGCGCCGCTATCCACGCTCACCAATGGGATCGATCCGTCTTCAGGTTGCGCGCCCAGGACGAGCACCTCGCTTTGAAAGCCGGCAATGTTGCGCGGTCCGAAGTTCACGACGGCGACAATCAGCCTGCCGACGAGCACCTGTGGATCCGGATATGTTGGCGGCAGTTGGGCCGAGGAGCGCTTCAGGCCGCCCGGCCCAAAGTCGATCGTCAATCGGTAGGCCGGCTTCCGGGCGGCTGGAAACGGCTCGACTGCAGTAATCCTGCCAACACGCATGTCGATCGCGTGAAATTCGTCGATCGTTGCGCTTCCGGGTGGCTGAAATGGTGCGCTGTTCATTAGCTACCTCGTCTCAAGTGGGTCCTAAACGGAATGCGTGGATATAATCCCGCCCGGAGTCGGTCTGCCGTGGCGCTCGGTAGTCTGCTCACGGCTCGCCAGCCCAAATGACAAGGCGCGTCATATCACCAAGCAGATCGGTTGGTTCGCCGGCCGTCCTGACCCACAGCCGCCAGGAAGTCTCGGGGAGTCATGACCAAGCAGACGTACCAGCCCAAGAAGCGACATCGAGCGAGGGAGCACGGCTTCCGCGCTCGGATGTCGACCAAGGCCGGACGGCGGGTACTTGCCTCGCGACGGGCAAAGGGACGCAAGCAGCTGACTGCTTAGCACGAGCGCGGAGGGGCGCTTCCGGAGGTGCGTGGTGGCCGCCCTCGACATGCTTCGCTCGGTCGCCGACTTTCAACAGATCCAATCGCACAGCCGCAGCCGGGCACACCCGCTGCTGCTGATGCGCTACCGCAGGAATGGGCTTGATCGCACGCGCTATGGGATCTCAACCAGTCGCAAGGTGGGTTCTGCCGTTGTACGCAACGGCATCCGGCGCCGCCTGCGCACGATCCTGCGCGCCCTCGACGGCGATGTCGAGCGCGGCTACGACGTCCTGCTCATCGTTCGACCGGCGGCAGCCGGAGTGAAGCAGTCCGACCTCGACGTCGTACTGCGGCAGCTGATGCGCGGCGCGGAAATCTTGGCACCGGTCGGGCAACCGGCCGCCGATGAGGTTCTCGCGTGAAGCGCATAACCGTGCCCATCGGCGTTGGCGCCATCCATCTTTACAGGCTCCTGTTCTTCTGGATGCCGTCGAGTTGCCGCTTCGAGCCCACGTGCTCGCGTTACACCGAGCAGGCAATCGTCAAATACGGGCTGTTCAAAGGCAGCTGGATGGGCGCCAGGCGCATCTCCCGGTGCCATCCCTGGAATCCAGGGGGCTACGACCCTGTCCGCTGACAATCAGCGCTCGGCTATGAGCCGCACGATGCGTCGCGGCCGGATCGCCCTTGTGGGCGTTCTCGCGCTGCTGACCTTCCTTGCCCTTTTCTCCGGCGCGTTGCCGGCGGGTGCCGAGACGCCCGGTGCAACAGTCGCGCCGGTTACAACAGTCGCGCCGGTTACAACGGTCGCGCCGACTGACACGCTCACGCCACTGACCACGCTCGCGCCGCTGACCACGCCCGCGCCGCTGACCACGCCCGAGCCCTCGAAGCTGCCTGGTGGCGCGAATCCGGCAGTGCCACAACCGCCGTGTCCGATCCCGCCACCAACACCGACGCCAACGCCATCACCAACGCCGGAAGGCACGCCCGATCCGGGCGCCACGCCGGCACCGGCGGCCACGGCCGAGCCGCATGCGCTGTGTCCGGCCGTTCCCTCAGGCAACCCAGCCGACCTGCTCGCATACCTGTTCAACCCGCTCTTCCAGACGCTTTTCCTGGGCCTCGCCGCCGGCTACCAGCTCTTCGGCGATATCGGCATCGCGATCATCTTGCTGACTCTCATCATCAAGACGGTCCTCATTCCGCTGACGCGCGCGCAGATCGTCTCGCAGCGCCGGATGCAGATGATCCAACCAGAGATCAAGGCTATCCAGACCAAGTTCAAGGGCAATCGGACCAAGGTCAACGAAGAGACGATGCGGCTCTATCGAGAGCGGGGCATCAACCCCGCCTCGGGCTGCCTGCCGTCGTTCCTGCAGCTCTTCTTGCTGATTCCCATCTACTCGGTGATCAACACGGGTCTCGGCGCGCCCGACATCCAATCCGCGTTGCAGGCTCTGGGCGCGCCGGTCCTGCAGGGCCTGACATGTAATGCCCCGGGCACGTTCCAGCCCTGCATCAATCCGTACATCGCGTGGCTCGGCCTTGACGCACACCTCCCCCAGCACACGTTCGTGCTGCCGATCATCGGCTTCGGAATCTCGATCCTGGCCGTCATCGCTGCCACCCTTCAGCTGATCCAGACGCGCATGGCCCAGCCCAGGACGAGCGATCCTCAGCAGGCCAGCCAGCAGCGAATCTTCCTGCTGCTGCCGCTGTTCTCGATCATCTACGGCGCGTTCCTGCCGGCGGGCCTGTTCCTTTACTGGATCGTATTCACGCTCTATTCGATCATTCAGCAATACCTGATCGCAGGCTGGGGATCGTTGTTCCCAATCTTCGGCTGGACGCCTGCCTTCGCGGTGGGCCCCGTCCCGCGCTTCGCGCCAAAGATGCCGACGCCGAAGCCACCAACAACCAGTTCAGATAAGGGCGCAGGCGCGCGCCCGACCGAGCAAGACAGCCGCTCAGCAACGGACCGAGCGGCTGGCACAATCAAGCCGGCACGCCAGCGAGGGCGTCCCAGCCGGCGAGGGAGACGGCGATGAGCGAATACCAGGAGTTCACCGGCAAGACCGTTGAGGAGGCTCTCCGCGCGGCGCGCGACGCCTTCGGCGGTGCTGGCCTTGACGAGCTCGATTTCGAGATCCTGACCCCCGGCAGCCGCGGCGTGCTGGGTATGGGCGCCGAGCTGGCGCGGATCATTGCCGCGCCCCGATCGGCGCTCGGCGGTGCAGCACCCCGGCGCGAGGCCGCGGTGCAGGCCCCACTGCCTCCGCCAGCCCCGCGCGAGCCGCGCCCCGATCGTGAAGAAGGCGACGCGCGCACAGAGGAGCCGCGCCCAAGCCGCGACCGCGATCGCGGTCCTGACCGTGCACGTGCGGGCTACAGCAGCCAGAACCGTGCCCCACGTCCGCCGACTGGCGACGTGAGCCCACCTGAGGCCGCAGCCGCCGCTGGCATGCGCCCACCCCGCGATTCATACCGCGGCGGCCGTCCCAATGACCGCAGCCGCACTTCGACCAGCTCCGGTAGCTCGAGCCGCGACCGAGCCGGGGGGCTGTCCGACAGTGAGCAGGCGGAGGTGCGCGCCAATCGCGCAAATCTGTCCATCGAGCGCGAAGAGATCCAGGCTGCGGAGGCCAGCCCGGAAGCCCTCGAGGCGGGACGCGAGATCCTCGACGAGCTGCTCAAGCACATGGGCCTTGATGTGACCGTCAGCGTCGAAACGGGCGAGACGTCCAAGCTCGACGTCCGTGGCAGTGACGCGGACAAGGAAGCGCTTGGCGCACTTATCGGCCGCAAGGGCGAGCGCCTATCGGCGCTGCAGCACCTGGTGAACCTGATGCTGTCGCGCAAGCTCGGCGC
The DNA here is from genome assembly GCA_038320305.1 of Candidatus Limnocylindrales bacterium. Lineage (GTDB taxonomy): Bacteria > Chloroflexota > Limnocylindria > Limnocylindrales > CSP1-4 > JALYGJ01. The sequence continues at coordinate 10,807 of JBBQEC010000001.1, forward strand.
ATGGACGCGCGTACTGGTCGACGTCGAGGATTACCGCGGCCGGCGCGAGCGCCAGTTGAACGAGATCGCGACGCGCGCTGCCGAGAAGGTCACGGAAAGCGGCAAGATGCTCCAACTCGAGCCCATGCCCGCTCTCGAGCGGCGCTGGATCCATCTCGCGCTGCGCAACAACCCGGAGATCGCGACTCAATCGATCGGCGAGGAGCCGCACCGGCGCGTCGTCATCCTCAAGCGTCAGTAAGACCTCTTAACGAACGAAACAACGGGCCAGCGGCTGCCGTCATACTGACACGGAAAAGGGCAGGTGGTGCGTTTGTGCACCACTCGTAACGCTCCCGCCCGGACGATCGAACCACCACGGCGCCCTACGGCCCACGCTAGCATTCGAGCTCGATGACCACTCGTTCCGACCCATACGCGATCCCATATGCCAAGTCCAGCGCGCGCAGCCGCAGCTGGCGTCGAGGCACGTTCACGTTTGTCCTGACCTTTGTCGCGATCGCCGTGTTCATGGCCTCGTTCGCGATCGGCTATGCCCGAGTAAATGAGGGCAAGGTCCTGCCCGGCGTCGATGTCGCTGGTGTCTCACTGACCGGCCTGACCCGTCCCGAGGCGGCCTCCAAGCTTCAGGACTCGCTGACCAGCCTGTCATCGGGCGATCTCGTCGTTCACATCAACGGCGTGCAGCAGAGTGTTCCGTACGCGTCATTTGATCGCACCTACGACACGAGCTTCATGCTCGACCAGGCCTTCAGCCTGGGCCGCGCTGCAAACTTTGTGCAGCAGATCCAGGAGCAGCTGCGCGTTCTGATCAACGGTGTTGACGTCGATCCACAGGTCACCTGGAACGGCCAGAAGCTGGCCGATCGAGTCGCCGCGATCGCCCAGGCGGCACAGAAGGATCCGGTCAGCGCGACCATCTCGCGCGCTGGCAGTGGCTATCTCGTCACGCCTGCGCAAACGGGTTTGTCGGTCGATGTCGAGGGCGCCGTCTCGGATGCCGTCGCGCAGGTCAATAACACGTCTCCTGCTGATACGGAGATCAACGTCAACACAGCAGTTGTGCCCCCGGTCGTGTCCACGGAGGAGGCGCAGGCCGCCGTGGACACTTTCGACCGGGTCGTCGGCAGCGGCCTGAGCATCGCAGGCGGGGATCTCTCGACGCAGATCAGCGCGGATGAGCTGCGCGGCTGGACCTTGCTGAACGATGCCGGCAACGGCGATTGGCAGGTCGTCATCGAGCGCGATCCCATCCACCAGTTCGTGGCCAACTACGCGCTCGGCACGGACGTCGCGCCAACCAACGCGACATTCGGGTTCGTCAGCGGCGGCGTGCAGGTCGTGCCCAGCAAGGACGGCCGTGCCACCGGCGTCGATCAGACGACGGACAACATCATGGCGGCGCTCCAGGCGCGCGCGACCGGTACACAGGCACCGTCAAACGTCGAGCTGGCTCTTGGCTCGGTCTCGCCCACGTTCACGACGAACGATGCCCAGGCGATCTCGTCAAAGGTGACGAAGATCGGCGAGTGGACGACCAACTACATCTCCGGACCGCTCAATGGCAATGGCGTCAACATCCAGATCCCGACGACGATCATCAACGGCTATGTCGTCGAGCCGGGCGCGACCTTCGACTACCTCAAGGTCATCGGCCCGATCACGTCGCCGCCGTACACGGCCGGTGCCGCGATCATCCATGGCCACACCGTCGAGGATGGTGTGCTCGGCGGCGGCATGTGCTCGTCCTCGACGACGATTTTCAACGCGGCCATGCGCGCCGGCCTGGACATCAGGGCTCGCCGCAATCACACGTACTACATCAGCCGTTATCCGGTTGGTCTTGATGCCACGGTCTGGATCGCGGGCCCCAAGAGCCAGCAGACGATGTCGTTCGTCAACGACCTTCAGTACCCAGTCCTGATCAAAGGCATCAACCAGCCCAACAAGGTCACGTTCGAGGTCTACGGCGTTCCGGATGGGCGCACTGTCTCGCTGTCCGATCCGGTCATCGAGAACGCGCAGACGGCGAACACCTACTACCAGTACACGGACACGCTTGCCGCCGGCCAGAAGAGCCTCGTCGAGTTCACCGTCAATGGCTTCGACTCGACCGTCGTGCGCACCGTCAAGGACGCCTCCGGCAACGTCATCCACCAGGACACGTTCAAGTCGAACTACAAGACGATCGACGGACTGATCCTGGTCGGGCGCTACGCGGGCGATCCGAGCTCGGGCACCAAGGTCCTCGAGTCAGTCTGGAAGGCGAACCACTAGACCCCGGGATGGCCAAGCTCTAGAAAGGAAGAGGCCCGCCGAACGGCGGGCCGTACTTCGTCGCGGCGCTACTTCGCGCGCATCTTGTTGCTCTTGGCGTCGTGCGTCAGCTCTACCAATCCGAGAGCCTCCATCAGCGGCGGCATGTAGACGCCGAAACGGCCGCGCAGGCCCTTCTTCATTCCGTACCAGCCACCGACGGGATTGTCCTCGGCGCGTCCCCAGGCCTCCACCGTCCCCGCGGCCGCCGGCTTCTGCTCATCTGCGCCGCCCAGCTCCATCCAGTCGCCGTGCGCCTTGAGCATGGCGTGCAGGTCGTCGATTGCACGCTTCTGGTACTTCAGCTGGGTGCCGCCTACCTGGCAGACGATCGCCGGCGGGTCCGCGCTCTCGTCAAGCCACATCTGATATTCGGACGACCCTGGCGGCGTCTTGAGCTGCCAGGGATCTTCCTTCGTTCCGGTTCCTGTCACCACGTGACCAGCCTCCTCAAGCATTCGGACAGGGCCGAACGATAGACCATGGCCGGAGCTGGTCATCGAGAACGCAATATCGCGCAGCGCGTAACGCGATTGACAGGATCACCGTCCCAAACTCGTACGAACGGTGCCTGGCTGAGCCTGCCCGCGGGCGCCGTCAGTTAACGTGTCGCGTCGCGACGCGATTCGGAGCCCAACACATGCGAATTCTGGTTGCAGAGGATGACGAAGGAGGCTCGAGCGGCTCGATCTCAACACAGGGCAGTCCGAGCACGTCGACAACCTCGAACGTCGACTGCTTTGGAATGTCAGGCCGAATGGGGGCGGACGACATCACCGCGGCGGCCAAAGCTCTGGGTATGACCGAGGCGGACCTGACGACAGCTCTACAGGGTGGTCAAACGATTGCCGATGCGGCCTCGTCCCAGGGCTTAGCCGTCCAGACGCGGGCACGATCACCCAGGCCCAGGCCGATCAGCAAATCGCCAATCTGACCGCGCACGAGACCGATGAGGTCAACGGCGTGGCTCATATGGCCGGTGGTCACGGACCTCACGGGGGCGCTCCTGGCACGCAGCCCGGCAGTGACTCATCCAGCGGCTCGACAACGACGACCAACAGCTCAACATCAACGAGCACGACGAGCTAGCCACTGAGCAACCTCGCCACGCGACCCACCCACGCAGTACGCAGGCCCGGCCCTTGGCCGGGCTGCACTCATGTGCGCTTTGTGCGGGGATAAGAAAAACGCGCCGTTCGTGTGCCTGCGGCCATCAAGATTCACAGGCCGCGGCCAAGAGTGTGCATGACGCTCACGCTTGGCTGAAGCGCACGATTCCCCCGGTGTGGCGGACGTCTAACAACGGGCTCAGAAATGAGCGTCGACTCGTCTCAAATACCGCACGCTCATGCCCGCGTAGCGCGACAAATGCACGCTCTTCCCCGCAGCGGACGCGAGCTGCAACACGCCGATAGGGTTAGACGATGCTACCGAGCACGCCGATCGGTGGTGGCAACGATGTCTGGTCAGATTCATACGTGACACGTGATACTGCCGGCGGGTCCGAGCTCGGAATGAGGCCGACTTTTGTGGGCGCCGAGGCGTCGGGCGGGCCTGCCAGCGCCACGATCGAGATGGATCGAGGAGAGGAAGTCCGCGAGGACCAAAGCCACAAGGTTCTCCGGAAGGGAAATCGAGGCGACGCCTCCATCGAAAACGACAAACGCCGGCCGCCCTTCGCCTCCCAGGTCAGTCCTTCACCGCGGTCTCCAGCAAGCCGTGACAGGAAGCGCCCCACGTCGAACTAAATCGAGGCTGTCCCAAGCAACACCAAACAAGCCGGCGGCAGGCCAGTGTGGCAGCGTTGGCACCGCTCAATCGTAGACAGCCGTGTCGACATCCGGAACACGGTGAGTCATGCGCTGTAAATCGCCGCCGCTATCGGCCGCGTATGACGTCTGCGATCACGATGCCCAGGACATCGCGCCCGACGTCCAGCACGGCGTTGCGCAATCGCTCGAGCCTGCTCCGCTCGTCCGCGTCGCTCGTCGCGTCGAGTCGGGAGTCGAGGCGCGCGATAAACGCGTCGTATGCCTCGCCTGACGGCCACTGGCCGACCGCTCGGCGCCCGTGGCCCGTCAAACGGATGTTGATGAACGCCACGCGGCCTTCATGGTTCAGAGGAGTCGCGGTGAGGTGGCCGTCGTCCACGAGCGCGTCGAGTGCGACCTCGATCGCCCTTGGGCTGAGCTCGGGCAGTTCGGCTGCGAGCGCGTCTGAGGTTGGCGGCGACTTGTCCTCGTCGTGGTTCGCAATCGCGCGCAGGAGCGGGAGCTCGCGCCGGTCCCACGTCGCGTCAGTCACGCTTGCAACCGTAACGTACGTTGGCCTGCCCTCTAGGCTGCAACGAGTCGCTCCCAGTGCTTGTGTAGCCACGGATCGAGCGCGTCGAGCATGCTCAGGATCTCCGCGTCGGTCAAGTCGACGATGTTGCTCGCCCCGCGTCGGCGATCGTCGATCGACCATTTCATGCGCGGCAACGCCTCTGCCTGGATAGCTAGGTTGACCGAAGTCCCCGGCTCCTGCCGTTCGCGAAGGTGCAGAACGAGATTGCGGATACGTGCCGCACGATCGCGCAGTCGTCGTATGTCCTTTGGCTCAACCGGGCAATCGGCCAGGGCGATCGAGTCACCCGGCACGCTGCCATAGCCATCGATGAGCTTCACCACGTAATCCAACGCCATGTGGAACGCGACCGGGACGAGCTGCAGCGAGCCGTAGTCGAACGCGCCCATCAGTTGGCGCGACGTAGCGGGCCAATGCGGCGCGTGAGAGACCCAGTGTTGCCGGTATCCGATAGCGCGCGACCCTTCAACCGGTCGAGTCATGCTGAGTCGCGGAACGTCGCGCGTATCAGTTCGCCGGTCATTCCCATCAGTTCCTGGGCTCGGCTGGCGAAGGTGCCGGCGGTCTCTAACGCTTCGTCCATCGGCGTTTCGTTGCCTTGGACGAGTATCGGCCCGACCAAATCCGTGACCTTGTCCGCGACCAGGCGATCAGACACTCTTGACGATGTCGCTCGAATGCGAAGAGCGAGCTGCGACGCGTCCCTAGCCAGGTCGGACTGAGCGAGCGTCCGGCGCCTCTCGTGCATGTTTTTCGTCACCAGAGGACGAGCGCCACCACGTCGGTCTGCGGCTCGAGCAGATTGGCGCGCTGAAAACGCTCGCGTTCGATTCGACGATCGTCCGCCCGGCGCGCCGCATCCTGACGCGACGACGTGCAGGCGCGGACTAAGTCGGCCCCGATCGTCACGAGTCCCGTTATCAGCGAGCCGATCAGAACCACCGACGAAACCCCAGACCGTCGCGTCGTTGCTCACGCGCCGATTATCAGCGTCGCGCTTGCCGCAGACGCTTTTCGGTCGACCACAACGCGTACCTCCCTCGCTTCTCGTGCTCGTGAAGCGTTCGGTTAACGGGCAGTTCGGGGTGGGCTAACGGCAGAGCCCATTCACGCGAGTTGGCCGTGGTCCCACGGGACCCTCGATGAGCTCGCCCAGGCAGCGGACGCGGTGGTTCTTGGAACTGTGACGACCATATCGTACGAAGGCCCGGATCCGCAGGATGCCAAACTTCCTTTGACAACATATGAGATCCGGGTCGAGCAGGTGTTGCACGGCTCCGCTCCAAACGTGATCACAATCGGCCAAACGGGTGGCGTCTTGGATGGCACCAAATATGAAGTCGACGGCGATCCATTGATGCACACAGGCGACCACGGAGTCTTTTATCTGCAGCAAGCGAAGACGGGCCCCGCCGCTGGACGATACTTCGTTCTTGGTGGCCCACAGGGACGGTTGATCGTCGAGCAGGATGGAACCTTGAGTCGCGTCGGATCGAGTAACGTGAATATTCCAACCGACATGACAGTCGACAAACTCGTGTCAGCCGGAGGCAGCGCCAATTAATGGCTGCCGTTGGCCGGTGAGTAATAGCCGGCGTAGTTCTTGTCTTCCGTCGCGTATGACACGAAGCGGGTCTGCTTCTTCTTGAAGTAGAGCTTCGTGTCGCCGGTGGGGCCGTTGCGATGCTTGGCCAGGCGCAGGTTGATGACCTCGCCCTCCGGATCCTCGTCCTCGCCGCCACGTTCCTTTTCGCGCCACAGGAACATGACCAGGTCCGCGTCCTGCTCGAGAATTCGAAGCAAGAGATTGGCGAACAGGATCAGTTCGGCTGCCTCCTGGGGATCATCGATGTCGACGACGTGGTGGCCCTGCTCGTTGCGGATCGCCATGATCGCGCCCGCGAATAACTGTGCGCGACCTTGGTTTTCGGACGTTTCCAGCGCCGGGTCCGCGAGCGGCCCGCCGGGGTTGAACGCCGCGAACATGACGTCGCGACCGGTTACGCCACGGCCCAAACCGGCGGTTTGGCGCACGCGATGTTCAACACGCCGGTATGCCGCGAGCACGGCCGTCGAATATGCGCCACGACGGAACGACGGCATCGCGTCAGTTGTTAGGTCTGGGTCGAGCACCAGACCGCCGAGCAGGTCGTCAGCTCGGATTTCGAGTAGGTATCCCGGCACGTCTAGGCTGTCGGCCGAAGGGGTGAGCATCTCGAAAGCTGAGCTCTGCGAGGGATGAGGCGCCAGCATCAAGTGGTTTCGTAGCCACTGCCAGCCTCGTGCAACGGCAGCGACCACCTCGTCGGCGTGCTGTTGTGAGAGTCCGTTCTCCCGGGCCTCGATAGACGCGTCATTCATCGCATTCCCAGCATTCGGATGTCGGCTGACAGCGATTTCGCGACGGAGATATCCGACGAAGAGGAGTGCGATCTCGTCGACGTCGAGAGTGGGCAGGACGCGCACGTCGACGCCGAAGCGCTGCGTCATCGGAGCCTAGAAGAAACGTTCAAGCTCGCGCGCCTCGTCCAGCTGGCGTTGTCCGGTCTCCAGGCTCTGTTCCACCCGGCCCCTAATCCGCTTGACGGCCTCCCCGTCTAGCGCGCCAACCGCCCATAATTCCTCAAGCGACGCCTCAAAGCCTGCTTGTGCCGTAGCCGCTTTGCGTGCGGCGACGCTGAATTCAGGCTCGCGCAGGAACGCGCGGAGGCCGTTTCTGCGCTCTTCGCTATCACCCGTCTCGGACACGAGCCGAAGCAGGTGCGCACGGCCGTGGTCGGTCTTCTGCCACAGACAGCGGCCGAAGCGCATTCGAATTGGCGTATCGGCCACACCCGCCCGACGAACGTCGAAGTACATGTCGTCGTCGCGCTCGCGTGCGACTTCCCGTTCGAGCGCCGCTTCTACCACCGGGCCAGGGTCAACACGAGCGCTAATCACGATGCCTAGGCCGTCCTCGACGTCTTCCTTGTACCACGTAGGCACGAGCGTCAGCCCCAACAGCTCAAGTCGTTCGGCGCGGATCTCCTCGACTTCGCGCAGCTCAGCTTCGTGCAAGTGCCTGCGATCACCATCTGCGTAGGAGTACGAACTCGATGCAACCACCCACCGGGAGCCATCAGACGCCGAGAGGGCCTGTTTCGCGTCTCGTGCCTGGCCCAGAGCATCGGTGATGCCGCCGCTGTCTACTGCGGGCGCACGGAAACGGACCCGAACGTGGCGTAGCGGTCGGCCGGTGTGCGGTGACGGTCGCGGCTCTAGTTCCTCGACCGGCAGATCCCTGTCGAGGCCGAGGAGATTCAGGGTAAGCGACATCGGATTTTGCAAGGTCATCGAATTACCCATGTTGCGACGATAACGGGCGAAGCGCGGCGCGCGATCGAGGACGAGTGGGCGAGATTCGAGCCACGATCATGCATAGAGCCTCAGCCGTGTGCTTTCTGGCGTTTCATGTGGCGGACGGCGTGACCGCGACAGTCGCGGTGGCGGCATGCCCCGACCGAAGCGGCATCCGAGGTAGCCGTCGCGGCTCGGCAAGCAGGTCCTGTCGCCGCGTCACGATGGCGGTCGCGATGGCGGTCTCAGCCTCGGCGAGCTCGACGACAAGCGCCTGCGCTTGCTCGATATCGCCTAGGATCCAGCGGCGCGCCAACGCGCGATAGGTCCGCTGCGTTGAGGCCTTGTTGCACAAAACGAGAACCTCCGACACCACGTTGGGAGGCAGCGTGACCGGACCCAGGTACACCAGTTCGCGTAGGGCGGAGATGGTCCTTCGGCCGGGGAACGGCGTGGGCGTTACCAGTTCGTTGAGCAGCCCTGAACACAAATGCTTGAACGCGGCTTCGACTAGCTCGAGATGCTTCAACTCTCGACTAATCGCGTCGGCTCGTGCTCCGGCGCGTTCCGCAAGGGCGTGTGTGAACGAGACCGCCGCCAAAGCTCCGACGATCCCGAGCAAGCTCCCGACGATGATTGGGAATAAGTCAGACACGACTAATGCTTCCCGTCGCGCGGCGGATTTGGATCGTTGTCATACGAGTCACTGTCCGGGATGCGGCCGTTCCGCCCATGGATCACGACTTCCGAGCGCTGGTTTTGCGCAATGCGGCGCGCGACCGCCTCGGCCTCGGCCTCGGCCTTGGTGTCGTGGCGCGACGTCAGCCGCTCGTTGCCCGCGCCACGGACGGCCCATCCGCTACCGGTCGGGACCACGTGTTGTTTCTTACCCATGGCAAAGTCCTCCATGGCCCGATGCTGTCACCACGTTGCGTTGCTGCTGTGCCAGCTTGTCTGTCACAGCTATCCGCCATAGGGCGTGTTTGGCTGCGTGACCGTGTTGACGACGCGTAGCTGCTGGTTCGGCCGCTCCATAATGAACTCGACGCGGACGGTCTGGACGCTGATCGGAGGCGTGAGCTCTTCGAGCGTGTAGGTCTGCCCGATCGCAAGCTTGCCATCGAACGCGGCCCGCCCCGCCGAGTTCGTCACGAACTCGCCCCCAACCTGAGTGCCGGCGGCGTCGAAGACGCGGAATCTGAACCCCGCGCGTTCGAACCGCCGGCCCGGATCGTTCGGATCGACGACACGCTTGCGGACCACGAGTCGGCCCTCGCGCGGTCCGTGAGCCGGCTTCGGATCGAACATCGTCGCGCCGACGAAGCGCGCGTCATACGACGGCACGAAGTACACGCCGACGCTCTCGATGGTCGTCAGGCCACGGGCAGGATCGAGCAGCCCGTCGGGGCCGGCGCCCTCGACGGGGAAGTTCGAGCTGAGCATCCAGTCGTTCAGCACGGTGTCGAACTTGTCGAGATTTGACTGAAACGAGACGAAGTTCAAGCCGACGCGGAGGTTGCCTTCGACCGCTTCGAAGAACGGCAGTCCGCGCCGGAAAATCTGCACGTCGTCATGCGTCCCGCGCGGCCCGGCCTTGCGGACGTGCGCGGACGCCGGCAGGTTCGGTACTGGCTCAGCTGGCTCGTCGTGCGCGTCGACGCCTTCGAGATCGGCGCGGCTGCCGTCGCGGCGTCGGCCGATAACGGCATCACGCGAGGCGTCATCGGCGAGAGCAGCGAAGGCGTCGCGGTTCTGGACGATGCGCATGAACGCCATGTAGGTACCGTCGTCGGCCCATTCCGGCTCGTCGGCTTCGTCGCCGTCCTGGTGGACGAACACGTGCTCGGTCCGGTAGCCGGTCGGAATATTGCGGACGCCGTCGGCGTAGCCGAACGGCTCGCGGCCCTCCAGGCGCTGGAAGCCGCGCGCGATCGTTATTGATGTGAGGTCAGGGCGCGTCGAGTCCAGCTGCTCGACAAAGCGTGCCACCCGCGCCTCGAACACGGTCGTGACGTAAAACAGGACGTCCGCGTCGAGGCGCCCAGCTGCGGAGAGCGCCTGAGCGCCTGTATCCCACGGCAGCAAATTCGCTTCGCCGGCCGGCCTGCCGTCGAACGCTGCCGGCGGCTCGATCTCGAAGCGCAGGCTGTCGCCGGTGAGGAAGAAGCTCGGCGCCAGGCCGATGGCGACGGTTGCGACCTTCTCTCCATCTTCATCGTGACCCCGTCGCTCGTCGTCGTTCAGGGGAAGCCGGGCGACCAGGTCGTTGACGAACGGCGAGATCGTCTTTAGCCAGGCCTGCACGCCGGTCGCATCGAGATCGGGGCGAAGCTTCACTCCGACGAAGTAGCCGCTGAGGCGGCCGTCATGGAACAAGACGCGCGTCCCATCGTCGTCCTTAGGAAGAATTCCCTTCGCCTGTGTCATTCGATTTTCACTCCGTTCGTCTCGGGTCTCCGACAAGCTCCTCGCTCAGCTGCCATCCGGCCGCGCTGTCAGCAGCGGCGGTAGCGAGTGTCCTGACCCTTGCCGCAACTGCCGCACGGTGGCAAGCGATCGCTGTCGTCGTCCAGGTACACCGACCACGAACAGTGCGTACAGCAGTACCGACCCCGGCCGGGCTTTTCTCCAACGTCGTGCATCTCGCGCCTCCTTCACCGGCTCGATCGGCCAGTTCGGCTTGAGAATACACGATCCACCCTTAGGGTGTATTACTGAATTTCAGAGTGTCGGCGGTGGGACGAATAAGCAGCTCTCCACAACAGCTACGCGCACGCGGCGCGCGGCGTCCGCTCCGCGTAACAGCGTCTAGGTAACTATCGGTTGGTCCACCCACGAGGCGAGATAGGTGCGCACCGGTGTGTGTAAGTCGCGCAGCTGCGCGTAGGTCAGGACGCGGTCGTGCTGCAATCGGCCGAGAACGATCGAAGGATGTCGGCCGATCGTTTTGGCGAACGCGACGATGTCAAGCCGTGTTGGCTGACCGGCCACGCCGGCCAGAAAGCGGCGATACGTGTCACCGTGAATCAACCACTCCTGCGCTAGCTCGTCCGCGCGCCGCTCTGCCGGCGGTCGGAGCGCCGCGTGGCTAGGGTCGTCGAGGACGCCATCCCGCCGCGCGTCGAGGACGTGGCCCAGTTCGTGCGCGAGCGTAAACCACAGGTAGTCGAGCCTGTCGTAGCGCAGCGTTACCGCGACCACCGGCCCGTCGTCTAACCAGAAGGCAGCCCCATCGAGATAGGTCTGCGGCAGATGCGGCACGATCACGAGTCGGACACCGGCTTGGGCAAGAACGGTCGGTATCGCGGTGACACCCTTCGTGTCACGCGCGAGGTTGAAAAGCTCTGACAGCGACTGGCGAAGGGCGGTTGGCTCGAAAGCCCGTCGTCGTGGAGATTCGCCAGCGAGCCAGACGGCGCGCATCGTCCAGGCCAATCGAGCGCGCTGCTCTGGCGTCTTCGTAGCCGTGTTTCGCAGGTTTGCTACTGGGGCTTTGGGCTCGTCTTGGGGTTCGTTAATGCGGAGGAAGCTACATACGGCACGTTCGAGCTCCTCGATGGTGCGCGCGTTTGGTATCCATTGACGCCGCAACAGCTCCGGCACCGGAACAAGCTCAAAAAGCCGGCGGCGCCGCGCGACGTCATCGTGGTGCGGCGTCCGCCGCATCGCGATCCGAAGTCTGTAATTCGTTTCGAGCTCGAGCCAAAACTTAGGCGAGGTGCCGAACGCCTCGCCGAGTTGGATGGCAGTTTCGGGAGTGATCTGCTTCGTCCCTTTGACGATCTCGTTGATCGCTTGGATCGGTCGACCGAGGACGTCAGCCAGATCTTTCTGCGTCCATCCTCTCGCCTCGAGCTCTTCTAGGATCCGGTGGCCAGGTCCAAGGATCAGCGCTGGCTGCAACGTCGCAGTCACAGTTGATCGTGCTCGATGCCGGTGAACGCAATGACCACCTGACCCTCGCTGTCGCGCTCGCGGCGCGCGATGAGTGCATGGTTGTCGCCGAGGGAAAACGCAAGTCGGTCCGGCTTCGTCGCGACGCGGGCAACACTGCGGAGCGCGCTTAAGTCGTCTTCGCTCGCCGAGGCCTCAACCGCTTCGAGGACACCAAAGAAGCATCGGATCGAACCGTTCGTGAGCCCGGCCGACTGACCGCTTGTATAGAGAGCGACGAGTTCGTCGCTCACCAAGCGTGTTCGCAAGGGGACATCTCCGTGCACAATAGACCGCGAGCGATTCCGCGTCAACACCTGATGGGTGAATCGTAATTCGCGGGTGATCGATATACGCGATGCTCGCCGAGCCTACGTCGTTTGGCTACTCGGGAAGTCCCGATACCGCCGGTCAGCGAACGGGGTCGCTGCTGCAGGAGCGACCTGATCGGTCAACTGGCTGGTGAGGAGCGGCAAGTGTGGCCGGACGCAGTAGTTGAGATCGGGCAGAAAGACCAGTTGAGATCCGTTGAGCGTGAGCGGCGGACCAACCCTTGCCGTTCTGAACGGACTAGCTGAGACTTTGGGCCCCATAGGCCGTGACTAACTGCGACTTAGGTCGCGGCGAATCCGCACAACACGAAAAGCTGGCGACCGCGCAGGCTGAATGGGTCGCCGACCAGCAGCTAATCCGCTTCCTCGAGGGGGACACACTCAGCAGTCAATGATGGGCCCGCCGAGTTCGACGCGTCCATCGGCCAGGTACCGGTCGTCGTGACGATCAGGCTGGCGCGCATCTGAGGCACATCCGGCACGGACCCCGGAGGACGCGGCTACGTTGTTCTGCAGCCGGGCCGGCCCGCGCGGCGATGCCTTGGACGGTCGGCGCTCGACGCTATTGGAGCAACTCGCGCAGAGTCCCGCGCCGTTGCTCTCGAAAGCCGCCCTGCTCGCCCGGCCAGTGATCCTCATGCCAGTAAGCGGGACTTCCTTCGAGCGGGAGGACGCCGGTTTCAACGTTGACTTTGTGAGGCCGCCTCGCCTCGGCGACGCGATCTTCGAGTTCGAGTGGCTGAGCGCACCTCTCGCAGACAAACATGCGGCCGAGTCTACGCCGAGGCCTCCCAACTCACGAGATCGAGTGCGCCCGACCGGACACGTCGCAATCGGTCAGGCTCGGTTAATCAGGCTCGATGAACGGGAGTCCCACAACCTCGGCTTTGTTTTGCAGGTTCAAGTCACTCGCAACCAGCACCACGATTGACCGTGGGTTGCGCGCCTGGATCTCGAGCACTCCGGCGATGACACGATCATCGGCCGCAGGCCGGCCCCTGAGGGTCGGACTATCGGCAGGGGCAGCTTCTGATAGCGGCCGGCGAGCAAGCTGTCGCTGATGGGTGCTGTCCAGGCAAAACGGCACGTCGCATGGGCGCGCTCATGGCGATGACCCTTCACCGCTAACTGCTGCCAGGCCAGGATCGTCGACACCTCGCGAATCACTGACCGCCGCGACTCGTCGTAAAAGCCACACCTTCGAGGCCGTCGACGCGAGCTCATCAGGGGCGTCCGCCTCGTGCTGTCGACGGCCCGCTCACAATGACGAGGACAAGGATGGATCAACTTAGCGTCATCCGTCTTGGTGCAGCTCTGGGCCTCATGGGTCACCTCACACGACCAACTCTGGCGGAGCTTGGACCTGAGGGCACCTCGACGAGACAGCGCCAGCCGAGCTACCTGGTGGCGACCGGCGTCGCAATCGTCCTGCCTCGACCGGCCATCGAGAACTAACTAATGTGTACAGCGTTGATTGACTGGTGCGTATCATTGTTTGCCGTGGGGAGGAGCACCCGGTCTCAGTCGCACTTAGACAAACGGCTGATGACGTCCTCGCTACCCGCCGCGGCTGCAGTCACGACGCGCATCGGTACTCTCGCGCCAGTGCGTGTCGCCGTGGTGGAGCGTTTTACGATGATCGCCGAAGGCCTGGCGCGCGTGATCGCTCGACTTCCTGGTATCAGCTGCGTGGGCTTCGCCGTTTCTCCTCCAATGGCTGCTCGGCTTGTCGCCGCGACCCGGCCTGATGTTGTCGTGTCCGGCGTGGCATTTGACGACTGCCTTGTGGGTGCCGATTTGATTCCGTTGCTTCTGTCCGTCGGAGTTCAGCCGTTGCCAATCATCTTCTTGTCGGAGGACCGCGCCACCGCCAACGCTAACGAACCCGGCTGGGTACAAGTAATGATTTCGCATTCGGCGACGCCTGGCGAGTTGCGCGAAGCGATTCTCGCGATCGTGGCGGAAGGCGGGGCAGATGCGGACACAGCGTCGCCAACGAAACGCGAGATCCAAATCATGGATCTCGTGTCAAAAGGCATGTCTGACGCGGAAATCGGTGCAGCTCTCGGAATCAGCGCGCGCACTGTTGAGACCCATATCGGTCGCTTGTTTGCTCGGTGTGCCAGTCATAGTCGAGCGCAGTTGATCCGAACGGCGGACCGTCATGGTTGGCTGGACCCCAATTTGTCCACACCCTATGGGGCAGCAGTAAGCCGCCATGATGTCACCGTGAGTCATGAACCAGGTGGTTGGAGAAGTGCGCAACGGCTTCGGCGGTCAGGAACCTGAACCGCGACGACACAACCGGCGCGTCTGTGCGGTTTAGGGGCGTCTTCCTGAGACGTACACCACTCGTGGCCCGATAACAAGTACGGGAAACCCCGGACTGCCGCCCGCCACGAGCACCTGAAACCCTCGCACGGTCCGTCGAAAGCGCGCGTGTGCCGTTTGACCGGCTGGCCAGTGGAGGGGTCGTTATGCGCGTTTCGTTGCGTGTTCGTCGGATCGCCGTGCTGATGGCGGCCCTGTGCTTGTCTGAAGCGGGGATCGCTTCGCCAGCGTCTGCAGCCTCGAATCCGGTCGCGCCAAGCCTGCCCGGACGATCCGTACAGGGCGCTACCCGCGGGAACGGATCTACCGATTCAGGCGCGCTGGACGCGCCGCCCAGCACGACGTTTACAACGCCCGCTTCGGGAACGACTGTCCAGTCCGCGACAGCCATCGATGTCACATGGACCGAGTCCGACGGCGGGGGCGGTGGAATCTCGAGCCGCAGCCTGCAGCGACAGGTCGCTGACGTGGTCACGCCCGGCACTTGTTCCGGCGTGACGTGGGCCAACGACGGGTCGGCTGACACGAACGTGAGTCCGCGCACGGTCGGCGGTCTGGCCACGGACTACCTCGACAACTTCGGCCGCTCAGTCGCGACGAACAGTTGGGGCACTGCCGATGCCGGCGGTAGCTACACGCTTTCAGGCACGACAAATGGCACATTCTCGGTCAACGGATCAATCGCGAGTCTCGCGTTGAATGCCTCCAGCTACCGCAGTGCGGCGGCACTCCTCAGTACCTCCATGACCAGCTCCGACATTCGCGCGAAGTTCAGTCTCGACAAGGTGCCAACCGGCGGTGCCGTGACCGTCGTGTTCGGCACCCGCGCCGTGACCAACAGCAACGGCGGTTACTACGCGCAAGCCGTGTTCCAGACGTCTGGGTCTATCTACGGCAACTTTGTGCGCCTCGCCAACTCAAACGGCGCGCAAACCGCCATCACGACGGCCACGAACACGGGTCTTGCGGCCTACACCGCCAACCGCTGGCTCAACCTTCGCTTCTCGGCGACAGGGACAAGCCCGACCAGCCTCGGGCTCAAGGTCTGGTATGACGGAACGGCGGAACCTGGGTCCTGGACGTTCAGCACGACCGATTCGAACGCCGATCAGCAGCAGCCAGGGTCCCCGGTCGCCGGGGCGAGCACCGCGTCCGGCGTAAGCAACCTACCGGTGACGGTCGCCTACGACTACATCAGCATGAGCGACGGAAGCGATCCTGCCCGCTGCTACCGCTGGCAGGAGACGCTCACGAACGGAAGCAGCGATGTCACCACCACGACGTCAGGCAGCGTTCTTGTCGACTCCAGCGTGCTCAGCGCAGCATTCGTGCAGCCTCCGGCTGGGACAACATCTCAGAGCAGCCCAGTTGCGGAAGTGAGCTGGAGCGAGGGCGACGGCGGATCCGGGATCGCCAGTCGCAGCCTGCAGCGCCAGATCGCGAGCATCGTCACAGCGGGAACGTGTGCCGGTGTCACCTGGACGAACGACGGGTCCGCCGACACAGGGACCAGTCCCAGGACCGTCGCCGGGCTAACGACAGACTACCGAGACAACTTCGCGCGAACCGTGTCTCCCAACAGCTGGGGCAGCTCGGAGGTTGGAGGCTCATACACCCTCACCGGCACGGGCAGCGGAACGTTCTCGTCCGATGGATCCTTCGGCAATCTCGTGCTGGCGGCGAGCAACTACCGGGCGGCGGCGGCGTTGTTGTCGAGTTCGATCACAACCACCGACCTGAGGACGAAGTTCCGCCTGGACAAGGTTCCAACAGGCGGCGCGGTGAGCGTCCTCGCCGGGACTCGCGTGGTCAGCGCCACGAAGGGCGGCTACTACGCCCAGGTCAACTTCACCACGACCGGCTCGATCTACGGCAACTTCGTCCGACTGTCGAACTCGACTGGCACACAGACCGCGATCACCACTTCGACGAATACGGGCATGGAACCATACGTTGCCGGCAGCTGGGTAAATCTGCGCCTGTCTGCAGCTGGTACCTCTCCCACCGCGTTGGCAATGAAGGTCTGGTACGACGGCTCGCCAGAGCCGTCGAGTTGGACATTCGCGACAACGGACTCAAACGCGGATCAGCAGCAAGCTGGATCGCTCGCCTTGGGCAGCAGCACCGCGTCCGGGGTCAGCAACCTCAACATAACCGCCCAGTTCGACTACCTGTCGGTAAGCGACGGGACCGATACCGCCAAGTGTTATCGATGGACCCAGACGATCACCAATGGCGCCGGCGCGACGGCCAACGCGACGTCTGGCTCCATACTCATCGACGATGCCGCGCCGGCCGTGGTCTATCCCAGCGGCGGCGGCGAGACCTCGAGCCGGACCTTGACGTGGTCAGTCCCCAATGCGCAGAACGCATACCAGGCACAGATAGCCACGGACACGGCATTCACGGTCAATTTGACCGACTCGGGGACCGTCACCAGCAGCACCCCTGCCTATCTCGCTCCGTCGCTCACCGGCGGGACCGCGTACTACTGGCGCGTTCGGGTCAAGGAGACCTCAGGCGGTTCGCTCGGTGCTTGGTCGACAACGGCCTCGTTCGTCTACCGCCAGGGCGCGACGCTCGGCGTCCCCGGTCAAGACTCCTTTGAATCTTTTGGTTTGGGCAACAGTGATTCGGCCTCGATCAACGTCTCGACGGACAACTTCGTCGTGTCGCACCCGCTCGTGGCACTCCCGATCGTGGGCGGATCACTGTCGCTCGCGATCACCTACAACAGCCAGTCGACGGCGAACGCCGGCACCGGCCCAGGTTGGCGGCTGGATAGCATGCGCCGACTGACCGAGCTCGGCAACGGGGATGTCGTCCTGGTCGCGGGCGACGGCAGTGCGCACACCTTCACCAAGATATCGACCGTGGGCACGGTTACGACATATACCCGCCCGTCTACGGTGTACGCGACCATGCGCAAGGACACTGCGCAGACGCTCGATTGGACACTGACGTACCGCGATCAGTCGGTCGATTCGTTCGACCAGTCGGGCTCAGAGGGTGTGCTGGCGAAGCAGGCCGACCGGTTCGGCAACGCCGTCATATTCAGCTACACGTCGGGCACCAACCGCCTCTCTCAGGCCACGGATCCGAACGGGCGAGTCGTCGACTTCGCCTGGGACACTGGAGCATCGCCGGCCCGCTTAACGTCGATCACGGACTGGGCATACGTCAGCAGCGGCGTCATCCAGTCCACGACCACCGGCTCGCGGCGCCAATACCGCTTCTTCTACGATGCATCGGGCTACCTGATCGGCTGGTCTAGCCCGCTGAACACCTCGGGCAGCTGCCCAACGCAGCAGAGCAACCTGACATGCCTGACCTACAACGCCGCTGGCATGGTTACGACGATCACCAAACGAATGACGCAGGCCTATCTCAATGCAGGCGCGATCGACAGCCAGGTGCGTGACCTCGTCACCACCGTGAGCTACGTCGGCAACGAGGTCGCCCAGTTTCAGGACGCGCAGCAAACGTATGACGGCAACGCCGGAACGACTTTCCAGCGTGTCGCCGACAAGCAAATGCAGGTCAAGCGGCCAGGCTCGGTCACGACAACGACGACCTATGGCTTCATCGCGTCGACGGACTCGCTTGGCCGCGTCGAGTCCACATGGCGCAAGCTGGACGCCGCCCAGATCGAGGAGCGCACCACATGGGATGCTGCGTTCCCAACCGAACGAGCCTCGATCACGGACAACTACGGCGCGCAACTGTCCACTCCGGCTCGGACGATCAGCTTCACGTACGTCGCTGGATCGATGGGCCTCGTGGCACGGATGGTCGAGCCGCTGACTTCGACGAAGAAGCGGTACGCCGACTACACCTACAACGCCAACAACGATTCAACTCAGGAGACCGTCTATCAGAAGGGCGCCAGTGCCCAGACCATCACGCGCTATTGCTACGCGGCGACCGGCTGTTCGACGTCAGGGACAAGCTTGACGTTGCGCGCCTTGATCGAGAACTACAAGGACGGCTCAAAGGGCGGCTCGAACGGCAACGAAGACGACGTCACGACGGAGTACCTCTACGACGCCTTCGGCCAGCGCACTCGTGGAACGCGATACAACTATGACTCGACCGGCACTTTGCTTGACTCACGTGCCGTCGGCTACAGCTACGACTCGAATGGCAATCAGGTTGCCGTCGTCGTGAACTATGCAGACGGTGACGTCCTCCAGGGTAGCGGCGACCCCTATGACGCCAGCCCGGATCCGTCGACAGGAGCCCGGACGGACCTGACGACGGTGCTGACCTACGACACCGCCGGAAATCAGGTGAGCTCAGCAGACCCGTGTCGCGCCATCGCGTTGGGCCAAAGCCAGACGCTGAACGCCGACGACTACGTCGCGCGAACGGAGTTCGATGCCCTAAATCATGCGACCAGAAAAGCGGTGCGCCGCGATCCAAGCGATGGCGTCGCACCCGAGGCCTCGCTGTCCGTCTACGACGAGCTGGGCAATCTGCGCCAGACAACGGACCTTGGCGGATTAGTGTCTGCGAGTCAGTATGACCGGGCCGGACGCGTAACCCTGACCCTCGAAGACGTTGATGGCGCGGGCGGAACGAACGCGATCGAGACGAATTCAGCGACATACGACCGTGCAGGTCGTTTGTTGACGGCAAAGAGCCGCAATCAGTTCGTCGACTCAAGTCTCGGGATCACCTCCAGCAGCTACGACGAGCTAGGCCGTCAAGTCACGGTGACCGAGGGATCGGGAAGCTCACCAAACATCGCGACGACGACGACGTATACCTACGACGCGCTCGACAGGCTCACTAGTCAGACCAAGGGCGGCGTGCAGACGACTATCACCACGTACGACCTTGCAGGTAGGTCAACGGCGGTGGACGACGAGTTCACCTGCACCACGAAGACATACGACTATCGTGACCTTCAACAGACCGAGACGACAGGACTCGACAGCGGCTGTCAGTCAGGTGGCGACCAGCGAACCGTGGCGAATTCGTGGGATGGGATGAGCCGGCTTATGCGGACCGAGGTCACGGCTCCGTCCACCGACGCGACCTATGGTGACCGGACCTACGACGTGACCTTTGACTCGGCGGGTCGGCAGTTGACCAGCGCAGTCAGGACGAACGGAACGACTTCGATGACCACCTTCACGCTGAGCTGGCTAGATGTCATCGTTGCCGAAACACGCGCAGATGGATCGACTACGAAGACGAACCACGACGCCGTCGGCAACTCAACTGACCGCTGCTATTGGGGTGCCTCAATAACTGTTGGCTCTTGTTACGAGGTGGGCCACTCCGGCTGGACTAACCCGCCAACACAGGTGACCACAGCCACATTCGACGCGCGCGCCAACAGAGTCGCATTCCGGGACAGCAGCTCAAACGCCATCTCAGTTTACGACCCAAACAACAACTACCAAGTCGAGGCCATCTACCTGGCGACAGGCTCCGGCAAGGAGCACCAAACCCTTTACAGCTACGACGAGAGGCACCGGCTGATCGGCATCACGCAGCAACTATGCACGATCAGTTCTGGACACTCATGCTCATCGACGATCGTCACCGGATCGGACTCATACACCTTCGACGAGAACACCAACCGGACACTCGTCGACGAGGACAACGGCGACGCGAGCGCGACGCAGCACTACTGCTATGACGCGTTGAACCGGCTCCGGTATCGCAACACCGGGGCCGCCTGCTCCAGCGGCGCCAACAACGAGTCCTACACCTACGACGCAGCAGGGAACCGCACCCAAACGGTCGTCGCCGGCACGACAACCGACTTCGCCTATAACACCTCAGGGCAGCTGTGCAAGGTGGGCGCGTCGAGCTGCACATCGCCCAACGTGACCTACGACACGGCCGGTCGATTTACCTCCTACAACGGTTGGGTCTATGCGTACGATGCACGCGGACGGTTGACCTCGGCTTGCAAGTCGACGTCGTGCTCGGGGTCGATCGACAAGATCGAGTTCAGCTACGACGGTGAGGGCAACCGCACGCAGATCAAGGAGTACATCGCGGGGACATTGACCGCGACGCGCGACTTCAGCTACCAGGGTGACGCTGTCGTCCAGGAGAAGACGAACGGCACGGTTAGCCGCGAGTACGTCGACGACGAGCAAGGCACGATCATCAAGTTCTGCGATCCCAACTGCACGAGTCCGACCACGACGTACCTTGTCGTATGGAACGGTCACGGCGACGCTCTCGGAGCTTGGAAGATCGACCCATTGACCGGCGCCCTGACGCTCGTCAACGGCTACACATACACCAGCTGGGGTACGCCGACGACGACGGTCACCCCGGGCTTCAGCGACTTGGGTTTCGCGTTCGAATATCTCGGGGCGGACGGGGTACAGTGGGACAACTTCTCGGGACTAGGTCTTCTTTACATGCGCGCACGTCATTACTCTCCGTCGATTGGCAGGTTTCTACAGGCCGATCCAGTCCGGGTTGATGCCAACGACTACGCGTATGCGGCGAACAATCCGATTACAAATGCCGACCCAAGCGGCCTGGCAACGCGGACCGTGTCGATCACCAGCGCCGTATATGACGGCGTCGGAATACGCCTGACATACCTCCGCACCGTCGTGACTTGGACCTACCAGGGCGGGCTTGTAACCGGCGGCAACATTTACTCGTACGTAGACAGTCACAAGGAGAACTGGGGCACGACACCACGGCCGGCCGGGACGAGTTGTTGTGGATGGCAACTGGGGGCACATTCCATTAGCACGAAAAACCTGGGTGCCGGTGCTTACGTGATCGATCAGGCAACTTTCAACTACACAGGCGGCATATTCGCAGACGCTGGCCAATTCCGGAACACTCACACCAACGTCATCCAAGTCTACGGCGACGGGCGTTCCAGCTGCGCAAGCTCCGTGCGTTTGTTAAATCGCTTCTTCAACACCTTCGTAGTGAAGCAGCCGCAGTATTGTGATGGCATAATGGGATGATGAGATCGCCGATCAAAGGTGCGCGCAAGAGCATGAGAAGCTCACATTCAACAATGCGAATAGTCCTGATTTGCACGTTCGTTCCTGCACTCATGAGTTCCTGCGGAAGCGTGGCAACTATCACTCCGTCTCCCGAGCCTTGGCACAAGTCACGCACCGAGACGACGTGTCTCGACTGGACTTCAGAAATGACCGATGCTCAGCGCGACGCCGTGGCCGGTGAAGTCCTGTTCATTCTCGATCTGCACTCTGACCCTGCGGCACCTCGGCCGAGCATCGTGGCAGCACACGAGTTCGCCGTTAAGATCGCCGCCTTTTGCGCGAGCACCAGCGAGGCAGATCAAAGACAGGCGCTCGCCGCGCAGGTGGGCGAGTATCTGTATTTCGCACCATCCTTCAGTCCTTCCGAGTATCGGCCGTCACTCTTGCCGTCCGACGCGGTCGGAACCTGATGCCACGCGTCACACCAAGTCGCGTTCGCAGGCAACTCGTGCGTCAGGGATGACCTTATCGGGCGAGCGTCGCGGCTATTGCGCTGTCGCTATGACTCCAGCGGTCGATACAACTCGTCTTAGGATTACCGCCCAGAGCGCGACGAACGGCCACGACAAGAAGAAGAAGGGTAGGCCGAAGAAGACGACGCCGAGGACGAGCATGAAGGCGACGGAGCTGACCGCCTCAAGCGGACCGGCAACGCCAAGCGTCCAAAGGCCGGAACCGTAAGCGAACAGAACAAACGCGGCGTCGCCCAGCAGTACGGCCTCGACCGTGAAGATAGTCACGCGCCCTACGTTGAACCTTGGCGAGCGAGCGATCACCGGGCCGTATTGGAGCCCCAGCAGCGTCGCGATGGGAACGGCCAGGAGTGGGACGACCTGCATCGAATTGGGTCCGAAATCGGGAGGCCCGACCAGGACCACCAGCAGGACCACCAGCCCGCCGCTGATCGCCAAGCCGACGCCGCCGCCTGCGAGCCTAAGTTGAGTGCTGTCTAATCTTGGTAGCACAGTGTATTGAGTATCGCTGCTCGAGCTGGCGTGTCAAGATCCCTACCGCCCGACAGACGACGGCCGCCGACTAGGACCGATGCTAAGGTTCGGCCGGCGATATCGCACGTCAGCCACCTCCAGCCACCGACCGACTCGCCAAAGCATGTGCTAGCCACCGGAGATGCAATTGAGCCGTGTGGGTAGCGCGTATAACTCCGCCCTGAACGCTCGCACCTGGCGCGCTTGAGCCACAGCGCATAGAGCGAGATGATCCGGAGGCAGAGGCTCTATCCGTTAGGCTCCGGCGCGATGTCGTCACCCGCGGCAGGGCCGCTGGTGAACCGGCATCTCCTACGCATGATCCCTCGCCGCTCCGGTTCCGCAACGCTATGGAGACTAAATTGGCAACGATCAGAAAAGTATCGGCTGAGGTGCTCGATTCACCGGTCAGAGGCCCGAACAACGATCGGCCCTTGACTGAGGCCCAGATCAGGCGCAAAGAGCTTGACAAGACGCTCGCGACCGCCATCAACAGGGCGGCGAGCACGCCCGGTGCAGCGTTCCTCATCGAGTTGGACGGTGAGAAGCCCGCGACGGTGCGCAATGCCTTCCTTCGCGCACGCGAAGGAGTCAGTGGTGGAGAGTTCGTCAATCTCTTCAGTCGCAGCGGTGACCTGTACATCGCTCGCAGGCCGCAAACGCGCGGCAGCAAGCGGAGCGCCGCCTAGAACCGACCCATCTCAGGCACCCGACGGTCCGTATGTGTGGGTGAATGCCAAGCTCGGATCCCTGAACAAGTTCGTTCCTGGTCACGCGCGCGGCCCGCTCTGGCTCGACAACACAGGTGACCCGATCGAGGGTTCTTCCGGATTGCGGACGCGAGCAGGTTGCGGAGAATCGCCATCACGAGCGTCACGCCTCGTCATGCGAAGTCATTGATGCCGCTCTTCGCAGTAGCACGTCGGCAACTGGAGCGGACACGTACATGCGCTGGCTTCTCGCCGCCTTGGGCGGTACTTTCATCTGGACGATCCTGGCCGCGATCGCGCCCAGCAAAGGATCATCAGGGTTAGTTCCTGGCTTCACGAATCCAATCGGGCTCTCGTGTGACGAATGCAAGGTCGTCAATCTTTGGTGGCGCGGTCTGTCACAATCACAAAAGACCTGGATGTGGTCTTGGCATTTCACCGCCACTAATTACTGCAAGGCGGCGCACCCCGACTGCGTTTGAGGTCATCGTGCCGCACCGGACCCGCACGCCACCACTTGAGCTCGTGTGCCTGGAACTACGGGACTTGTCTCCTGGGAACGACACGTTGAGACTGCCTGAGCGTACGGGGTCGGGAACCACCCGACCCTGTAGCTATCCGTTCGGGCGTTCTCCAACTTCTTGACTCAGGCCCAGTGCGTGTGCTTCGCGCAGCCACGCGAGGCCGTCGCGAACCGCCTCGTCCTCGCTGGGGTAAAGCAGTTCTGGATCGAGCGTGATCCGCCGTGCGGCCTCTTCCTGATGGCAAGATGACCCATCGCGCAGAAAGATACTGTCAGTTGGCTCGGTGCCGTCCGCGAGAACGTCTGCCCTGACCCATCCAATGATGGCCCCGCCTGCGTCCACAGCCGCGACCGCCTGCACTACGTACACCGTTTTCATACTCGTCACCTCTCCGTACTTGGCGCAACCAGTCGATCGGCCACCCTGATTGACCATCGACGGGCCAGAGACACTGTCAAGAGCCTTTGGTGAAAGTACGGAGTGCGCTGGCTTTGGGTCAACGCAGATGCGCCTTCGCTTGATTTCGGCGGCTCATCAGGCTTCGACCAGCTGACTGCACGACGGTCAGCGGGCCGAGGCAAATGGCCACTGATGCATTACGCGGGTTTCATGCCACAGGTCGCGACGAGAAGGCGGCGATCGCTGATAGGTATCCTGGGCCGTTGCCGCCAGAGCCTTGTCCCGCCACGGCGCGGCGCCGCTCATGCATGGCTCCTCTACTTCACCTGTAGCCGGGCCAGGTGGAAACTTGTAGATGGCCCGGGCCTCGCAGGATGCCAGCGCTAGCGCGGTGAGAATCAGACCCCCACACGCGGCGTCGTTTGCCCATGGTGCGAAATTTCGTCTGGAACCTTTGTACTCTTTGAGTGTCACGTTGTGAGCAGTGTCACCTCGGTTTTCGCAGGCCCGTTCACGCGATGATTTGAGGCGCGAGACAGCCCCAGCAAACAGTTAGCCTTCGCGCTCGAGACGCCCGCCACATGACGGGCGCAACGAGCCCGAGGGGTTGCGATGGGCTTCTTGCGTCGACTGCTTGGCGCCGACCACGTCAAGGCCACGCCGGCCAGCGGCCAGCCACGCCAAACTGTGACTCCAACTCCGCCCGAGCTGCCGCGCATGCGCATGCCAGAGTTGCCGCCAAAGGCAGAGCGGCCGTATCGCTCCAGCGTCTGTCCGACTTGCGCTGCGGAACTTTCGCCACTGCCCAAGGCCAAGAAGGCATGCCCGGGCTGCCATGCCGCGATCTATGTCAAGAGCTCGTCAGACGGCTACATCGACCTGATCAAGGAATCAGATCTCGAAGCTTGGGACGTGAGCGATCGGCAACGACGATCCGCGGCCTTCGAGCTGTTCGAGGCGCAGGAGCGGGCGGCTCTGAAAGCGGCCGGGTTTCTGGTCGGTGAGTCCGGCTGGTCGGTCGAGGTTACGGGCGAGTCGCACTACCAACATGCGCTCGAGCGGCTGGCGGGCGGGCGGAATGAGCAAGGTGCCCACCTCGAGGTCGTGGCGTTGCTTGCCCGCGAGCCGAGCAATCGCTGGGACAAGAACGCCATCCGCGTCGAGGTCCAGGGTGAGACCGTCGGCTACATCGGCCGCGCCGAGTGCGAAGGTGTCCAGCCGCTGCTGCGCAAGCTTGACGCCCAAGGTCGACCGGCATGGGTCCGGGCGACGATCAACGGCGGCTGGGTCAACACCAACTCATCCGGCTCGTTCGGCATCGTTCTAGACGATCTACCGGACGAGCATGACGTCTAACCGAGAAGGAGGTTGACTTGGAAAGCTGGCGGATGGGCGACGGACGCGCCGACGCAGGAACGTGGAAACCACTGCATGACGAGAGGGCGAAGCTAGATGGCGCTGATGTTGAGCTGATCCGGCGAAGATTCGTGCGCTGGGATCCCGACAACACGAAGAAAATGCCGACGACCTGGTGGCAATTTGAGGTCGAGCTTCCCGACAGGAGTCGCCAGCTCGTTCACCAGGAGCGGCTCACCGATCTATCTGAGCAAGCTCTTCGTCCGTGAAGTGGTTGCGCGGCAGATCCTCGTCGACAGCATCGCGAACGCCCACCGCAACTGTCTTGCACTGCTGCCGGCCGTAGCGCTCGAAGATGTCCTCTCGGATGCGATCCACTTCCGTTTCTCGGACGAGGATCGTGGCGACGATCGCCTTGACGTCTGGTGCCGGGTGTTCACGCATCGCAGTCCTCCGCTCTCTGTTGACCAATCTGTGATCGGTCGAACTCGACTGGCGTCAACATTCCATCGGCGGGAGGGACCGAAACGGCCTTCTCGCCGGCTACGGCTAGATCGGCACGCGGCCAGCCGCGATTTCACGGAGACAGCGGGCCATCGTGCGGACGACGCGCGCCTGCGTCGG
Organism: Candidatus Limnocylindrales bacterium; assembly: GCA_038320305.1. Taxonomy (GTDB): domain Bacteria; phylum Chloroflexota; class Limnocylindria; order Limnocylindrales; family CSP1-4; genus JALYGJ01. The sequence continues at coordinate 37,001 of JBBQEC010000001.1, forward strand.
CGCGACGGCGGTCCACTCGCGCGAGCGGTGGCCGACCTTTGGGCGCTCGCTCGTGTCAAAGGCGTAGAGCGACCACTCGTCGCGTCGCTCGTTGTAGGCAGGCCGCCCGATGAACCACCGCGGTGGCGTCGCCTCGTGCAGCTCGTTCCAGGCGTCAAGGAGCTCGTCATCGGTCATGTCCGGGATCGTGTCGAACACGCGTGCCACGTTACCTGTCGCCGCTCACCGGGCGATTACCGCGGACTTATCGGGCGCTTTCGCGCTGCCGCCACCAAGCCTGAAACTCCGCGACGATCTGGTCGCGCTCCTCGGCCGAGATGATCCCGACCCATGGGCTCGCGGTCCGCAGAACCTGGTCCTCCTCGCCGACGTCGCAGAGCACGCGCATCACGGCTTCCGGCCCTTCGTCCAGGAGCTGCTGCCAGCGCTCGCAATAGCGGTTCGGCCGGCCATCCTCGCGCTCGATCAGCCACTGAAGCCGCTCACGCGCCTTCGCCATCGTCGCTGAAGGAAAGCGGTCGGCCGATGTGGTACACGAAGCGGCGGCCCTAATACTTCGGCAATCACCGCGACGAGCTGACTCGACTAGACGCCGAAACACATGACTTCTCGCGCCGCCGCGCTCGAGCGTGACGCGACGGGAACCGCCGAGCGTCCCGCTGAGCACTTCCGATCCGGGCGCCAACGCGTTCCGGCCTAGCCGTTGCCGACCACACCATGGACGTTTTCGCGCGGATATTTACCGTGATCGCGGCCCGCTATCGACGAGACGTGAGGCTGCTATTCAGCGCTCGTCCGCTGTCGCCGGATGTCTGCGGGCCATCGCCAGCGATACGGCACATGTCCGGCCTCGATCGCCTCGGTGTTGGAGCCCGCGTACGCATAGCCACTCGTCCACAACCGAACGACAACTTCGGCGAGGACGTCAAGCGCCCTTCGAACTTCGGCTGGCTCCGGCTCGCGCCACCGCAGGCTGATCAGCCGACCCTCTACGTCACCGGCTGCAGCAATCGTTTCGTGAAGCTCGGGAAACGCGTCGCGCATCGTCCGGTAATCGATAGGCGGTATGCCCAGTGCCATCGGGGTGAGCCACGCCTCGATCTGATCGATGCGCTCGTACATCGGTTCGAGCCGCTCGACCGCCTTGTTTTCCTGCTGGTCCCTCGGGCACTGTTCGCGGTCACCTTGGTCACCGCAGTCCGACCGCCAAACGGTCGCTTGCGGCGCCGTCACTTAATGAGGCGGGGCACGGTCATACGGGCACAAGGTCCTTTGGGCGTAACGACGCCGTTGCTGCTCGCCCGTGTTCGAAACATCGTTTGACGGGTTCTGCCCTCGACCCACTGTCGCTACGATCGAAGCGGTCCCCGCTTCCCGTCTCGACGAGGCAGGTCTCACCGATAGGTTCCGCGACGACCGCGAAGAGGTGATTTGTCCAGGTCAAACGATTCATAGGTGCATGAGGCGACAGCGTTGAACGACTCAGAGCTCGCGCGAATGCACGTGGGGATAATCGCCGGAGATATTGCAGCTCAGCAGGCGTTCGAGGCTGCGGTTCGACCCTACGCGCTTGGCATCGCGACTCGACCGGGGTTGTCGATCGATGACGCCGAGGAAATATGGAACGACGCGTTTCGCGTCGGCCTCGAGCGCGCACCGACAATCGTCCCGTTGGGTCGGCCGTTGCGTGCGTACGTGCTGTCCGTGGCGCATGCGGCGGCGGTCGACCGCGTCCGCGCTCGCGCGCGGCGCAACGCCTCCGGACTTGAAGGCGCGGAAACGGACATCGACGAGCTGTCAATAAGCTCGGGCGCCATGACGACTTCGCTCACAGACGCGGTTATCGGTGCGATTACAACGTGCCTCGAGTCGGCGAGCCCTCTCCATCGAGAGGTAATGACGATGACGGCAAACGGGCTGACCGCTCGCGAGATTGCGCGCATAACCGACATCACGGAGGCGAATGCGGCGAAGATCCGACAGCGAGCCCGCGAGTGGTTCAAAAACTGCCTCGGAGGAGTTGGGCTATGAATGACGCGCTCGCTGAGTTGCGGCGAAGTGCGGCCGTTGAACTGGATCGACTCGATGGCTCAGAAACAGGACGAGTCGAAGACGACGCTGAGCCCGTTGACGAACTTGTCGCGGCCGCCATGTTGGACAACCCCCGATCGGACACCTGGCTGGCGGTGATCGAGGAGTTAGCACTCACTGGTCCGACCGTGGATCGGCCGGCTGGCGCGGCCGCAACCCTTGCGACGACAACTTGGTCTGCGGCGCCGGTTAGCGTGGAGCAGGCTCTTCGTGTGCCGCGCCGAGACGCGCGTATGGGTTTACGGAGCGCGTTCGCGCTGAACGTAGACGCGGCCGATGAGCTGCTCGAGCGACCAGCCGCGGCACTCACTCAGCGGCCTCCGCAAGCTGTCCGCGCGCTTGCTCGGATCGTCGGCCGTCCTGTTGGCGAGCTGTTCGCCGATATTGCGGCATCAGCCCGCGCGAGTAGCGGCTTCGTCTACGCCTATCGGCCCGGTGAGAGCGCGACGGACCCAGCCGCTAGTCCGATCGAAAACAGCATGGATGCCCTTGTTGACTGGGGGCACGAGCTGCTCTCATAGCTGGAAAGTCTGTTCGAGGCGGTACGCGCGCAGGGCGTACCACAAGACGAGTTCTGAAACCTCGAACCGCGGAGCGAGGTCCTTCGGCTTCCATCCACGCCCGATAAGAAACTCGAGCCACGCTTTGGGCACGAGAACGTGCCTCGCGAAGCGATTGGCCTCAGCCTCGAATGGGACCCCTACGTCAGCTTCTTCGAGCGGGACGTCTGTCGCCATCGGACCCTCGTAGCAATGCTGATTGCCGTGGCGTAGGAGCGCATGCCCAAGCTCGTGGGCGAGCGGCCAACGGTCGAAATCGCCGAGCACGATCTCGTTACGCGCCGCGTCGAAATGGGCCACGGCACCGCCGGCTAGGTCACCGCGAGCGACGGTTATGCCGTAGTGGCGAGCGATCGCGTCCAGATCGGTGGGTGCTCGTGTCTGGTTCGTCTTGTCGAGCGCCTCGCTCGCCCTCTGCTCAATGAACAGCGCGCGCGTCAGGTTGTCCATTGGATTCGATTCATCAGTGAGACCGAAGATCGGTCGTTGCGAGCCGGGGATGTTTCGCGGCTCGGGCACGGGTTGAGGGCAGCACATTGGCAGCGTATCGGGTAACGGAAACGGGCAAAGGTAGCGAGTTCACGGGCGGGAATTATTGACACATCACGAACTGCTAAGCGTGTCGTGACATGCGAGCTGTCACGACAGGTCCTTACCGTCAGTCGTGGGCGGCGCGACGACTGCGGCGTCCGGTGTTGCTTCATTCCACTGTGCAGAGGAGAAAAGTCATGGCACGAAGCGTGAGTCGATCAGCCAATAGCGGTCGGTTCGTAAGACGAGCACGGCAGCGCGTCAGCCGAAGACGACGTTGACTCAGACGGTCGGTAGCCAGTCGCACGGCTACCGCTCGGCGATTACCGGCCGTTTCGTCACGAAGGCGACGGCCCAACGACACCCGGGCACAACCGTCCACGAGGGCGGCAAGTAGCTGTGCGCCGTCACATCTTTGGCAAGGAGTGAGTAAATGACCTGTCCGCTTTGCCCGCTCGTGGCGCAGCTCGAAGAGCCGATCCTGGCCCACCTTCTGCGTGAGCACCCCCGCATGCTGACTTATGCATCGCTCGCGCTCGCGGTGGGACCGTTTGCGCTGCGCAAGCGACCGGACCTGTTGGTTCCTTATTACCTAATCCTGCTGTTGGGCGCCGTCGCCGTGTCGGCAGATCAGCACTGATCCCGCTGCCGGCAGACACCTGCTCGACGCATACAACAGACGTCGGCCATCAGCCGACGAGAAAGGTGAGCCGATGCTGTCGCTGACCGGATATTTCACCAACATGCTGAAGCTGATCCGACCGCCGAAGGCCCGTCGCGACCTGGCCGACACGCTGCCTGACGACGTTCGCGACCACCTCGCCAAGTGCGACCAGCTGAAAACAGCCGTCGACGCTCCCGTGACGCGGCTGGCCGGTTCCTTCGGCCGTCACACCGGGCAGGGCGACATCCACGACGTCGACATCCTCGTCTTCGTCGACGCGAGTTATGCCGACCAGGACCCGGCAGTCGTCCTTGACGACCTCGCGGAGGCGCTGCGTGATCTCGAAGTCGACGGCTATGGCACGGGCGAGATCAAGACAGCGCGCAAGAACCGGCGCTCGCACCACGTTGAGTTCAAAAAGGACGGCGAAGCCGCATTTCACATCGACGTCGTGCCCGTCGTTCGCCCCGGCGACGACCCCGATGCAGTCTTGTTGATCCCTGACCGCGAATGGGTCGCGTGGGATGACACACAGCCTCTCGGCTACGGCACGCGCTTGGTCGAGCTCAACAAGGCCAACGAGCTCAAGGTAAAGAAGACGATCAAGCTCATGAAGCGCATCCGCGAGCGCCACCTGCGCACCAGCTTGAAGCGCCCGAAGAGCTATTGGCTTGAGAGCAAGGTGTACGAGCTCTGGCGCGACGGCCGACTCTCGAAAGACGCGTCACTGGCCGATCTCATGTACCAGCTTCTGAACGCGATTCGCAGCGATTGCGGCCAGACCAGGCTGGCCATCTACGACCCTTGCCTGGGGCGCGACCTGACCGAGAGCTGGGAACAGGCCGAGTACGACGAATTCGTCGAGATGCTCGACAAGGTGATCGGGTACCTCGAACCCATTGCGTACGAGGCGGACGCCGACACTGCGGTCGAGGCGTGGCGCAAGGTCTTCGGCGCAGACGTTTTCCGGCTCGACAGCGACGTGGAGCAGGAGACGAAGAAGGCCGCCGCAGCGCTTGCGGCCGGAGCCACGGTCGCCCGGAGCGGTCTGGTCGTGCCGGCCAGCTCCGGCGTGGCAGGAACGACATCACCGTCGCACAGCTTCTACGGCGAGGACTGACACGGCCGGCCGGTGGGCGACACAGCGACTCACGCCCGGCCAGCAGATCCTCGAGATGCAGCGCCGATTCCCGACGCTACACCTCGTTGGCCGAAGTCCGTTGGCCTGGCAGGGCGACATCGAACCGAGCGAATCAGGTCGCGCTTTCACGCTCCATGTCGAGATCCGCGGCGGCCGCGCTCCGCGCGTGCTGGTGCTTTCGCCCAAGCTCGAGAACGACCCGCAGACCGGTCGCCCGCCGCACACGTTCGGCGACCGTTCGCTGTGTCTCTATCACGTGAGCGAGTTCATCTGGACAGGCAAGGAAAGCGTCGCGTCCACAATCGTCCCGTGGGCGTGCGAGTGGTGCTGGTACTACGAACATTGGGAGGAGACCGGTCGCTGGCTCGGGCCTGAGTTCGAGCACACCGCACCGAAACGGCGTGACACGCGCTTCGACGATGACCGGGCGTCGCGGCGGTCAGCCGCATGACCAGACCTATCGAGTATTTCCTCAGTCATCAGCACGACGCACGCGACGCGGTGATTAAGCTCGAAACGGCCATGCGACGACGCGGGTTGGCATCGTGGCGCGACAGGAAGAACCTAGCGCCAGGAGACGAGACGGGGGCGATCGTCGAACGCGCCATTCGCGACGAGACGAGCGGCTTCGTTCTATACGGCAGCCGACACCTCGAGCACAGTAGTTTCGTCTGGAAGAACGAGTGGCAGTTGGCCGTTGAGCGCCGCCGACGTGAAGTCGCCGCGGGTTGCCCAGCGCCGTACCGACTCTCGCCGCTGTTCGTGGACGGAGTGAGCGCGTCTAACCTCGGCAGCTTCGCGCAAGAGCACGGCCAGTCATCGGCAGACATTGCCAACGGGGAATACGTGGCGAGCGACGACCGCGCCGACGGTGAGCGCGTCGCGCGCGCTCTTCTCTCGTCGGCTCTCGCCGATCGCGCGACCCAGCACCAGCGTCCGATCCGAATTCATCTGACGACGTTCGCCGCGCGTGCGGACGTCGACGCCGACGTTCTCGTCGATTGGCGACCAGAGGTCGAGGGCGGCTTCGACGCGTCGGAGCTCGTTACTGCTCGTGACGATCTGCGCGACGCGCTGGCGTCGCTTGGCCGTCCGATCGAGGTCGACGCTCAGGCGCGCCTGCCGGTGGCATTCATGTTCGGCCAAGCCTTTCCTCTGGCAAGCCGAATCGATGTCACGGCGATCCATCGCGATGGCGAGCGTTGGCGCATGATCCGCGACGCCGACGTGTCGTCCGTCTCGCTTTTCGACGACTCGATCCCAGGCGGTGACCCGTCGGTCGCTGCGGTCGAGGTTTCACTGGCTCGATCGGTGGCGACCGCGGCCGACCTGGTCCTCGCTCAGAGCGATATGTCCATCGGTCGACGCGTGCAGATCGGCTTCGCAGCCGGTACGAGCGCTGTTGACCGGACCGTTGCGGGTGCCGCCGCCGCTGTCTTCGGCCAGTCCCTGCGCAGGTTGCGAGACGACGGCTTCAGCCACGTGCATGTATTCATGGCCGTTCCTGCCGCACTCGCTGTCTTGCTTGGAGCGTCCATTAGTGCCGGACCTATATTGAGTCTATGGACGAGCACGGGCGCGCGCGTCGTCACGGCTGCCGCACAAGCCTGAGCTGCGCCTAACGCTCGGTCGCTCGGAGGCGGCTGGTCCGTGTTGGCGCACGACTGCTGTTCAAACCGTGTTTCGCGGGCTTGACGCACCGGCGTTCACAAGGCGGGTCGCATGTCACGTCATCGGCTGCAACGCGAGCCGCTAGTCTCGCGTCCGTGTTCTTCGACGAAAAGCCTTCGACAAAACGTCGTCGTGCCGGTCGTGTCGGCTTTGCGCCTTTCGACGCGCTACTCGGGAAGGTTCGAGACGAACGACTCGGCTCGTGGCGCAGCGTCGAGGCCGACTTCCTGAGCGTGGTCACGGCTTTTGACACCGAGTATTCGATTGGCAAGCAGGACACGGGCTGGTATCAGCTGAAAGGGCGGTTCTTCAACGATCTCATCGTCGACTTGGTCGAGAATTGCGCGGGTCGTCCGATCGCACGACGTGCCAAGCGTCCTGGCACGCTATTCGCGGCGATCGACCTCGACATCTGCTACCCAGTCGATCCGAAGTCGCCGCCGATAGTTGCCGGCGAAAGCAAGATCGCCGGCACACCACCGCATTCCCGCAACAAAAACGTCGCGCGCGCCGGCTCGCAGGACCTCGACAAGCGACTGCGCGAGGTTGCTCTCAACGCGCTCGACGTCAAGATCGCGAACGCCGCGACCCGTGATCAATCGATCATCGACATCGCAGATTGGATACGCAGGACAAACCCGCGCTACTTCACGTTCTGGGCGTTCAGAGCTGACTCGGTCACCGACTTCCAGAAGGCTGTCCGTCGACTCGATGCTCTCGCGAGTTCGTATGCCGATGGTGTCGGCGGTTTCTTCTACGAGCCGATTTCGCCGAACGAGCCGACGACGTACCGGGTCCTCACGCCACCGGACAGCCTCAACATGGAACGCGTGCTGTCGCGGCTTTGCCGCTTGATCGCGAACCTGCAGACAGCCCGCTAGTTGCTCGTCGCACGCAGCCCGGTGCGGCGCCTCCGTAGCGACTGGGCCAGTCCGTCGAACAGCTCATGGTCAACCCCGAGGACGGCATCAACCAAGGCAGACGCTTCGGCGTGTCGGCCTGCGATGAGGAGGTTGTCGATCCGCGTAGCGAGCCGCGACAGTTTTCGCGACTGTTCCTGCGTGACCTCAGGAACCAAGAGGGGGGGGGGCGCGCGCGGGGGGAGCGGTATAAACCCCCCCCCCCCGGCGCGCCCCGGGCGCGA
>JBBQEC010000002.1:0-32495 GCA_038320305.1 Candidatus Limnocylindrales bacterium
GGCGCCTTCAGCCACGCCCGGCAGCGTACCTTCGATGTCGGGCCACTTGCGGCCTTTGGCAAGCTCGACCCCGAGGGCGTGGTTGCGCGACAGGTTCGAATAGCACGTGGCGATGACGTCGCCCAGGCCAGCCAGACCGGCAAACGTGAGAGGGTTCGCGCCGGCGGCGATGCCCAGGCGCGTGATCTCGGCCAGGCCACGCGTGATCAGGCCGGCCTTGCCGTTGTCGCCGAAGCCCAGCTGCTCGGCGGCGCCCGCGGCCACGGCGATGATGTTCTTCAGGGCGCCGCACAGCTCAACGCCGATCACGTCACGGTTCCGATAGACCCGGAACGAGCGCGTTCCGATCATCTCCGATGCGCGCAGGCCGACAGCCTCGTCCTCCGCAGCCACGACGCTGCTCGCGGGCAGTCCGCGGGCGATCTCGAGCGCCAGGTTCGGGCCGGACATGGCCGCAGTACGTCCCGCGGCGGCCGGAATTTCAGACTCGATCACCTGGGTCATGCGCATCAGCGAGTCGTGCTCGATGCCCTTGGCCACGGACAGCAGCACGGCATCGTCGTCGATGGCCGGCGCGACACGGGCCGCCGTCTCGCGCATCGCCGCGGCAGGCACGGCAAAGATGACCAGCTCGTCGGCCATGCGCACTCGCTGCGGATCCGCAGTGACCTCGATCTCGACCGGGATCGCAACGTCAGGCATGTAGCGCTCGTTGCGATGCGACGAGGAGAGGCTGCGCGCCTGTTCTTCGTCGCGGGCCAGCAGGACGACGGGGCCACGCTTGGCCAGATGCAGGGCGAGGGTCGTGCCCCACGTCCCGGCACCCACTACTGCCCTATGGGCGTGGCGATCCAAAGTCAGCTGCGCTTCGTCGGGGACTCGGCGGGTGCGCGCCCGCCGCTCTTGGTTTCGCCGCTCTTGGTGCCACCGCTCTTCGCGCTGGCACCCTTGGCGATGCGGCCGTTGGCGCTATGGCCCTTGGCGCTGCGGCCGCTGGCGCTACGACCCTTGCCGCTGCGGCCCTTGGCGCCACTACCACCCTTGGGGCCCCCCTGCTTGCGCGTCGACTCCTCGCGCGCTCGCTCGCGGATGAACAGCCGGATCGGCGTGCCGCTGAAGCCGAATGCCTCGCGCAGCCGGTTCTCGAGATAACGCCTGTAACTGAAGTGGATGAGCTCCGCGCCGTTCGCAAACAGCACGAACGTGGGCGGCTCGATCTGGACCTGCGTGGCGTAGAAGAAACGTGGCTGCCTGCCGCGGGCATTCGGCGGTGGACGGCGCACCGTCACCTCGCGCAGCCATGCGTTCAGGGCTGGCGTAGGCACGCGCCGACGGCGCTCCGCCGCGATTTCGAGGGCCGCCTCGATGACGCGTTCGACGCGCTGACCTGTCTTGGCGCTGATCGACACGATCGGGGCAAAGCCCAGGAACGGGGCCTCGCGCCTGAGCTCCACGGCGTATTCGTCAAAGGTGCTCTGCGTCTTGTCCTCGATGAGATCCCACTTGTTGATCGCGATGACAACGCCGATGCCCTCTTCGAGGGCGTATCCGGCAACGTGCGCGTCCTGCGCGGTCAGGCCTTCAGAGGCATCGAGCACAAGAACGGCAACGTCCGCGCGCGAGACGGCCTTCAGCGCGCGTAGCGTCGCGTAGCGTTCCGCTGCCGGACCGGATGCGACCTTGCCGCGTCGCTTGATACCGGCCGTGTCGACCAATCGCACGATGCGCCCTGCCCACAGGACCGACGTGTCGATGGCGTCACGTGTCGTGCCCGGGATATCGCTGACGATCGCGCGTTCCTCGCCGAGCAACGCGTTGAGCAGCGAGCTCTTGCCCACATTCGGCCGGCCGATGATCGCCATTCGCGCCGGTCGGTCGTCGAAGGCGAAGGCCGCCTCGTCTTCAGCGTCAAGCGCTGGGTCGGTGTCATCGAAATCATCGAGCTCCGCCTCCTTCCGCTTGCGCTCGAGCTCTGATTCGGATTCGGGTGGCAGCGCCCACACGATGACGTCGAGGAGGTCGGCAACACCGCGGCCGTGGAGCGCGCTGATGGCGTGGGTCTCCGGCCAGCCCATGACGTGGAACTCCGCGGCCTGGAGCTCGCGGTTGGGGTTGTCGGCCTTGTTCGCGGCCACGATCACCGGCGCCTTCGATGCGCGGAGAACTTCCGCGGCCTCCTGGTCGGCCGGCGTGGGGCCCGAATCGGCATCGACCACGAAGACGATGACGTCCGCCTCCTGGATCGCCAGCCGTGCCTGCTCCTGGACGCGCTCCTCGATGGGATCGCCGGGATGCTGCTCAAGACCCCCGGTGTCGATGACGATGAAGCGCCTGCCGTTCCACTCCGCGACGTCATAGATGCGATCGCGCGTGGTCCGGGCACGATCCTCGACGATCGCAACGCGCTCACCGACTACGCGATTGAACAGGGTGCTCTTACCGACATTGGGCCGGCCAACAAAGGCAACGACCGGTAAGCCCTGTGTGGGTAGGTCCTGATCGCGGCCGGATGTCGGACGGGCGCCGCGGCGTGCCACCGATCAGGCCGCGTCGGCGGTTACGGGCCGGCGCGGCTTACCCCGCTCATCGAGTGAGCTGCTGCGATATGCGGGCTGCGCGACGGCGCTGAGCGCTTCGCGCGAGAGCTTGTCCGCGGCGGCCTTTGCCTGATCCGTACCGGCCAGCTCGAAGACACGCTGAGTAACCTTCTCGAGGTCCTCGATCGGCGTGCTCGTTCCACCCGTGACGCCGACAACCTTGGCGCTGCCAAAGGCCGCGACGTCATCAAGGTCGTGGTCGCTCTCGATCTGGATCACGGGCTTGCCGGCGATCTCGCACAGCCTCGTCAGCTCCTTGGTATTTGCGCTGTTGCGTCCGCCCACGACGACCATCATGTCGACCTGGTCGGCAAGCTCCATCGTGTCCTGCTGACGCCGGATCGTGACCGGACAGACCGTGTTGACGATCTTCAGCTCGTGCGATCGGCTGACGAGGTACGCGGCGAGCTTCTCGAACTTCCATGGTGGCTGCGTGCTCTGGCTTATGAGCGCCATGCGCTTCGTGCGTGGGATGCTCGTCCAGTCCTCTTCCTCGTCGACGACGATCGCGTCGGGCGCAAAGCCCAGCAGGCCCACGACCTCAGGATGACGCGGCGTGCCGAGCAGGACGATCGTGTAGCCCTCGTCGACGAGCTTCTGAAGCTCCTTCTGCTCCTGGATCACCCACGTGCACGTGCCGTCGATGACCTCCAGGCCGCGCTCTTCCGCGCGCGCCATGACCTCGGGCGTAACGCCGTGCGCGCGGATGACGACGGCCGCGCCAGCATCGACATCGTCGAGCGTGTCGACCGTCTGGATGCCCTGGCCCTCGAGCTGGGCGATGACGCCCTCGTTGTGCACGACCTGACCGAGCGTGTGCGTCTGCTTGCCCTGTGCGGCGGCCAGGCGTGCGTAGTCAATCGCCTCGCGCACTCCATAGCAGAACCCAGTCCGGCGCGCGATCCGGACTTCCTCGACGGTACCCATTCACGGTCAAGTATGGCACCGGCCGCTCTGTTGGCCGGTGTTTTGCGACGTGCCGAGCTGGCTGGCGTTAGGGGCTGTGACTCGCCGCGGCCCCTGCGTCGACCGAGCCGACGAGCTTCGTGCCGTCCGAGTTTTCGACATAGCACGTGACGCCACGGTCGTTGCTGTCAGTCCAGCTCGATGTCGTTGGGTAAAAGTAGGCGTACGAGAGGCCCGCCGCGTCGATCTCGGCCAGCGTCCGGCCGGTGTAGGTCTGCACTGCCGGCAGGCAGTTCGTACGGACGTAATCGTCGAACGCTGTCGTGCCCGGATACGCAGTCCCGTTGGCGCCCGGATAGGTCAGGTTGGCGAAGACCTCGCCGTCGTGCGGCTCGGTGCACGGCTGGTGCTGGACGTCGGTGATCGAGATCGTGCTCGACGGGTCGTCGATGCAGTCGCCGACCTGGAGCGAGTTGACGTCGCCGCTGATCCGATCGCGGAAGAGAATGAGGGCGCAGACGATGAGGACAACCAGGATGACCAGCACACCGAGGGCGATCAGCCCGGAGCGGCGGCTGCGCGTCTTCGGCGGCGGCGCGGATTGCGCATAAGACGGCGGGCCGGGCGGTGGGTAGCCCGGCATCTGGTCGTCGGGTACCGCTCCCGGGCTATTTCCACTGGGCGGCGGCGTCGGATATATGGCCATTGAACTGCCCTCTCTCTGCTCCCTGGATGGTCGCTTGCGCGCTCGGCGCGAATTCTGTCATACGTGTCCTTGAGACCCACGTCGACAGTAACCGTCCAAGTTGCATGGCACCGGCCAGGCCGCCAACAACTCGCCAGGCGAATCGATCAGGGCGTGACGATCTTCGGTGCTTTCGTGTTCTTCGGCTTGGGTGTCTTGATCGGCTTCGGCGTTTTGGTCGGCTTCAGCGTGTTGATCGGCTGCGGAGTTGCCGTTGGCGTGGGCCACGCAGTGGGAGCGGCGGTCGCTGCGGGTCCATGGTTCCCGAACGCATCGCCCACGTTGGACAGCACGCTGTGGATGCTGGTCCCAAGGTAGGTCACGCTCGCGATGGCCAGTATTCCGATCAATGCAAGAATCAGCGCGTACTCGACCAGTCCTTGCCCCCGCTGGCGACGGCCTCGTCGCCTCCCGGCGCGCGACCGAACGGAGGCCCTGGGCCCCCCAGGCTCGTTCCACAGTTGCGTCATGGCAACAACCTTGCCAGCCCGCTGACGCAGTCCGGGCTGGCCCAAAGGTCATAGGGTGCGGCTAGGCAGCTTGTCCCTCAGCCGAATGGTCCGCGGTGCTGCTCGTCGACAAGTTCTGCGATATGGCCCATCAGGTCGTCCGAGGCCGCGCTCATTGCCGCGCGGCGTGGTTGCGTTGGATCGAGCTGCAGGGTAAATGGCTCACCGGCGCGGATCGTGATCCTTGATCCGAGGCGCGGCATGCGCATGCCACGGCCAAGAAATGTGTCACTGCCCGAGATGCCGATGGCCACGACCGGGACGCCGGAGCGCGTTGCGAGCATCGCAACGCCCAGCTTGGGCTCCTGCATCACGCCTGTCAGGCTGCGCGTGCCTTCCGGGAAGATGCACAGGACCTCGCCGCGGTCGAGCACTGCCTTCGCCGCTCGGTACGCCTCAATGTCGCTGCCACCGGTTCTTACCGGCATGATGCCGTTGTGTCGCAGGAACCAGCCGACTGGCCCGACGAACAGTGATTCCTTCGCCAGGATGTGCATCTGCCGACCCAGTGCGGGCGTCAGCCAGCCGTAGACGAGTGGCGGATCGGCGTTGGAGATGTGGTTGGCGACGACGATCAAAGGGCCGTCGCGGCGGAGGTTCTCGAAGCCCTGGACCCTGACCCGTGCGCTTGTGCCCAGAAGGAACCGGCAGATGAACGCCGCTATCCGTGCAGTCAGAGAGGCCTGCTTGGGCTTCACGCGTCGGCCCGCTCGCGCTCAGCGTGACGAACGATCTCGACCACTTCGGCCACCGTCTCGCTGAGCGAGTTGCCTTCCGTCTTGACCAGCGTCGCCCCCACCGGAACCTGCAACGGGGCCGTTGCGCGGCTGCTGTCGATACCGTCGCGCTGGCGCAGCTCTTCCTCGATCAGCGCGACGGCGCGCGCGTCCTTTGCCAGCCCGCGCTCCTCAGCCCGTCGCCGCGCGCGCTCCGCGACGGAAACGTCGAGATACAGCTTCACGTCAGCGTCCGGTAGCACGACCGTGCCGATGTCGCGCCCGGCCATGATGATCCGGCCCTTGGCCGCCAGGGCTCGCTGAAGTTGCAGCAGATCCGCCCGAACCGGGGCGTGCTGCGAGACGCGACTCACCTCCCGATCAACCTGTGCCGTATGGAGGCGCTCGGTCACGTCCTCGCCGCTCACGAACATGCGCACGTACCGATCTTCTTCATCCGGTCGCAGGTCCATCTCACGGACCAGCGGCACGAGACTGTGCGCATCGTCGAGATCGGTTCCGCGCTCCATCGCCAGCCATGTCAGACCGCGGTACAGAACGCCCGTGTCACAGAACTGGTAGCCCAGACTCGCGGCGGCACGCATGCCGACCGTGCTCTTGCCGCTGCCGCCGGGGCCGTCGATACTCACGATCAGGCCACGCGACGATTTCGTTCGCGGCGGCGGCGGTGCGGCTCCCGAGAGGGCATCGAGTTGCTGCCGTTCCGCGGCCGACAGCTCACGGACTTCACCCAGGTGCATGCCACTCAGGCGCACGGTGCCGAAGCGCAGCCTGATCAGTCGGCGAACGGGCACTCCGACGGCAACGAACATGCGCCGGATCTGACGCTTCATCCCCTGGCGCAACGTGACCATGTACCAGGTCAGATCGGTTACGGGCCGACCCACCGCCTCGCCCAGAAGCCGAACCTCTGCCGAGGTAGCCGGGCGCAGGTTGGCCAGACGGGCCGTCCCCTCCTCCATCTGCACGCCGCCTTCAAGCGTCTCGCGCTGTTGCCGGCCGAGCGGCTGCTCGATGCCCACCGCGTACTCGCGCTCAACGCCATGACTCGGATGGAGCATCCGCTGCGCCCAGTCGCCGTCGTTGGTCAGCAGCAGCAGACCTTCCGAATCGCGATCGAGCCTGCCCACTGGGAACAGGCGCTCGGCGCGCGTCCGGAGCTCACGGGGCACGAGGTCGATCACGGTGCTCGAGGCGTGCCTGTCGCTGACCGTGCTCGTGACACCGGCAGGTTTCGCCAGCGCGAGGTAGAGCCGCTTCTGCGCGCCGGCGATCGCGTGGCCATCGACTGCAAGCACGTCCCGGGCCGGATCGACGAGCTGGCCAACCCCGGCGATTGACCCATTCACCGTCACGCGACCTTGCGCGACGATTTGCTCCGATTTGCGACGCGACGCGACACCGGCGTCGGCCAGCGCCTTGTGGATCCTGACCCCGTCACTCAACGAGCCGCTCCGCCGCCTCGGCGTCGAGCGGCGGCAGATCGTCGAGCGACGTCAGTCCGAATCTCTCCATGAAGTCGAAGCCTGTTCCGTAGAGGATCGGGCGTCCGGGGGTGTCGGCTCGGCCCTGCTCAACAACCAGCCGGCGATGCAGAAGCGTCCGAACGACATAGTCCGAGTCAACGCCGCGGATGCGCTCGATCGCCCCACGCGTCACGGGCTGGCGGTAGGCGACGATGGCCAATGTCTCGAGCGCCGCGGGTGACAGGCGAGCGCCCTGGGCACCGATGTAGCGCGCGATGAGCGATCCCGCTTCGGGCGCGGTGACCAGCTGGACTTCGTCGCCCGCAGCAACGAGCCGCACGCCGCGGTCGCCATCACGCAGCGCTACCTCCAGGTCGCCCAGAACGCTGTCGACGGCCGCGCGGTCGACGCCCGCTAGCGTTGCGATCTCGCGCCGCGTCAGAGGCTTCTCGGCAACGAACAGCAGCGCCTCAAGCTGCGCGGTGCTGAGCGAGCCGATGGCGTCGCGTTCGATCGTCGCGACCTCCTCGCCGTCCTCAGCCATCGGTCGCAACCTGCGCAATCACGGGACCTGCATCCGCCTTGCGCGGCGTGACGCGGATAGGTCCCCAGGGCTCGTCCTGCTCGATCGCCACCTCGCGTCCCTTGGTCAACTCAAGCAGTGCCAGAAAGGTCACGGCGACGACGATGCGGTCAGTGACGTCGCGGAGCAGATCCTGGAGCACGAATTGCGGCGCCCGCTGGAGCGCCAGCCGAATGATGGCTGCGCGCTCGTCGAGCGTGATGGTCCGCGCCACGATCTCAGCGGGTGGCGGCGTGGGCGGGACGAGGCGGATCGACACGGCCAGTGCTTCAGCCAGGGACAGAGGATCGAGCGGCGGACCGTCGTCCGGCCGTGCGCCGGCCTTGCCTGCGGCTGCGGCGATGGCCGATTCACGATGGAAGAGCGGCATGCTCAGGCCGAGCATCTCGTTCAGCGCGCGGCCCGCATCACGGAACATGCGGTATTCGATCAGCCGCTTGCGCAGCTCTTCCTCTGGATCCACCTCGTTCGCAGTCGCGTCGAGCGCGGCGGCCGCGGGCGGCCGCGGCAGCATCGCGCGAGACTTGATCAGGATCAACTGCGAGCAGACCGTGACGAATGTGCTGAGCAGTGGCAGCCGACCCTTCTCGATGCGCGCCAGGGCGTCCAGATACGCGCCGGCGAGATCGCCCAGGCGCACAGTCAGGACGTCAAGCTGGCGCTGCTCGATCACGGCCAGCAGTAGCGCCAGCGGACCGTCGAACGACTCGAGTCGAACATGCGTTGCGTCCTCAGGACGGCGTGCATCGCCGAAGCGGATCTCGACACCTTCGGCTACGCCCAGGGCGACGCTCAATTTGCCTGGTCCGCGAGCAGCAGTGCCTGACCGAGCACCGCGTCTACGGGTTCGGCCTGATGCCTGATCAGATCGGCGGTCACTTGAGAGCAGCCCGCTGCGAGAGCCATCTCGGCCGATCGCTCGGCATGCACGGCGATCGTCTCAAATGCTCTTGGGTAACCGGGAACGCGGAGAAAAGTCCTCTCCAATCGAGGGCCGTAGCGTTCCGAGAGTGACCAGCCCACGCGATGCCAAACGTGAAGATCGCGTCCTTTGCCGCAATCGTGCAGCAGGCCTGCGAGAAGGAGTCCGTGGTCTTTGTGTCCATCGGCTTTGAGCGCCGCGACGACATCAAGCCCGTGGCGCTGATCGGCGGTGTGCATCGAGTCGAAGAGTCGCGTCTGGTCGGTGGTAAGCCAGTCGCTCAAGCCCGCTCGCTCGGATGAGCTGACTCGGCCCGTGAAATAGCGCGTGAACCGGCGGACCTTGGCCGCCCACCAGGACACGCTAGAACCCGAGCAGGAACGTCGTGATCGTATTGCCGATCTGGCCGATGAACGTGGGTGCAAAGAAGATCAGCAGGATCAGGACCACGAAGCCGTACTGCTCGAACGGTTTGAGGGAGTAGGCAGTCCGGGCGTCCACGAGGCCGAGAAGTGCGCGCCAGCCGTCGAGCGGCGGGATGGGCAGCAGGTTGAAGATCAGCAGCAGGACGTCGATCTCGACGAACAGGACTGCGACGTTGAAGACAAACCTGGCGGCGTCGTTCGACAGCACCGTGCCGAGCATGCTCGAGTCGCCCACAATGATGCGCAGAGGAATGGCCACGATCGCGGCCATGATGAGGTTCGAGATCGGGCCGGCCACCGCGACGAGCGCTTCTCCCTTGCGGCCGAAACGCAGGTTGTAGGGGTTGACCGGAGTCGGCTTTGCCCAGCCGATGCCGAAGCCTGCGAGCAGCACGCTGATGGCCAGGATCGTGCCACCGACGGGATCGAAATGAACGAGCGGATTGAGCGACAGGCGGCCCTGCCGGCGCGCGGTCGAGTCGCCTAGGCGAAACGCAACCCAGGCATGGCTGAACTCATGGACCGGAAACGCAACGAGCAGGAATATGGCAACAACCGTGCCGCCCTGGATAAGTGTTGCAGTCGTCACAGACGGCCAAGTAGCTCCTGCTTTTTGGCCTCGTATTCCTCTGGCGTGATTGCGCCGCTGTCGCGCAGATCGGCCAGTCGCGCAAGCGTCTCTGTGACGTCAAGCGATGAGTTCGGTACCTTGACGGCCGCGGCGGGCGCGGCGGGCGCGTCGTGCATGGCGGGCATCGACGCGGCCGCGGGCGGTGGCGCGTCGGGCGGTGGCATGGGCACGGGCATTGGCGCCATTGCAGGCGGTGGCGGCGGCGCTGCCTGAGCCATGCCGGGAGGAGGCGCTGCCGGGGCCGTTTGCGGCAGTGGTTGCGCAACCGGCTGAGGAACGGGCGTCATTGCCGGCTGGCTATCAGCGCGGAGAGGCGGCGTTGGCGGCATCGCCCGGCTGTTGTAGCCGCTTTCAAGAGTGTGCTTCTCGTTGAGCATCGTCTTCTTGAACTCGATCGGGTCGTGGAGCATGTGATACGTGTCGACCGCCTCTTCGGCTGCGGTCAGGATCGTCAGGTTGCCATAGTTGAGCATGCGACCCAGCAGGGGCTGCTCGAGAATGGCGTCGTTGATCTTCTCGAGCTCGCTGTCGGCGCTGTGCTTGTTCAGGATGCCGCCCACCTTCAGCAGGCGCCGGTTGGTCACGATGTACTCCTGCGTGCGCCACTGCCAGAACCGATAAAGGAGCACGATCAGGCCCAGGATCAGCAAGCCAAAGGCCACGTAGCTCGGGATGTCACGCGTCAGGCCGGGCCCAATCTTGAAGACGACGACGGCGACGATGAGCACGATCGCCACGATCCACAGAAACAATCCACCACGCGAGCGCGACAGAAGCGACAGCCAGTGCTGATGTCCGCGCAGGACGACCTGCTCGCCACTGGTTAACAAGGTGTCGGCGTAACTCACCGTGGAGCCTCCATGTTCAAGCGCGTGGGTGTGCCCGCGCGTAGACCTGCTTGATTCGCTCCCCCGTCAGATGTGTG
Organism: Candidatus Limnocylindrales bacterium; assembly: GCA_038320305.1. Lineage (GTDB taxonomy): Bacteria > Chloroflexota > Limnocylindria > Limnocylindrales > CSP1-4 > JALYGJ01. Next base: position 10,447 of record JBBQEC010000002.1, read on the forward strand.
TACAGCTGCGTGGTCGTGATGCTCGCGTGTCCTAGCAATTCCTGCACGACGCGCAGGTCCGCGCCACCCTCGAGCAGGTGCGTGGCGAAGCTGTGGCGAAGCGTATGCGGAGTCACGTGTCCCGTCACGCCGCCCACGAGCGCAGCATGTCGAATTGTGCGCCACGCGGCCATTCTGCTGAGGCGAGCGCCGCGCAGGCTGACGAAGATCGGCCCGCCCCGACGCAATGTCGATTTGGGCGCATTGGCGAGAAGCTGCGGTCGAACGTCAGACAGGTACCGAGCCACCGCGGCGACCGCGATGTCGCCCACGGGAAGCCTGCGCTCGCGGTCGCCCTTGCCGATCACGCGCACTGTCGCCTCGTCCAGTGACAGGTCCTCCACGTCCAGGTTGAGCGCCTCGCTCACACGCAGGCCGCAGGCATACAGCAGCTCGAGCAGGGCACGATCGCGGATACCTGCGGCCGACTCGCTGCTCGGAGCCTCGAGCAACGCCTCGACATCTGCAACGTCGAGCGTGTCGGGCAGAACCTGGGTCGCGCGGGGCAGATCAAGGAGGCTCGCGACATCGCGCTCGATGACGCCCTCGGCAAAGCAGAAACGATAGAACGCACGTACCGCCGCCGCCTTGCGCCGATGAGTCGCTGGGCGGAGCACGCGTGGCGGCTTCGACAGCGAGGCGAGGTAGCCCGTTGCGGCTTGTGCGTCATTTCGCCATGTTTGCCCGGCCTGGGCGGCATGGCGCGCAAATGCATGGAGATCGGTCGAATAAGCCGACATCGTCGCCCGCGACAGGCCGCGCTCGACGCGCAGGAAATCGAGGTACGAATCGATCGCGTCGAGCAGCGTGGGATCCCCGGCCTCGTTCACCGTGTGGCCTCAACCAGGCGCCGCGCGTCGGCCGCCGCCGTGAGCAGAGCGTCGGCGGCGGCTAGGGACGCCTCGGCACCGGCGGCACCGCCCAACATCTGAGCCAACTCGCCTCGGCGCGCCTCTGTCGACAGTTGCTCGATATCTGTCGTGGTCCGACCGTCACGCTCGGTCTTCTCGATGCGCAGGTGCTGATCGGCATAGGCGGCAATCTGCGGAAGATGCGTGACGCATACGACCTGATGGTCGCGCGCCAGGCGCCAGAGCATCCGGCCGACGGGATCCGCAGAACGTCCGCCGATGCCCGCGTCGACCTCGTCGAAGATCAGAGTTGGTGTTTCATCTGCGCGGGCCAGGACGGTCTTGAGTGCGAGGGCGACGCGTGACATCTCCCCGCCAGAGGCGATCCGGGCCAGTGGCCGGGCCGGCTCGCCCGGGTTGGGCATGAACACGAACTCGACCTGATCAGCGCCACTCTCGTCTAAGGGCGCCGCTTTGATGGCCACGGCGAACGCGCCAGCCGGGAAGCCGAGCTCGACGAGCAGGCCTGTCGCCTGATCGGCCAGAACCGCTGCGGCCGCTGTGCGCACTATCGAGAGCTGCGCGGCGGCGGCGCGCGCGGTGGCTGCGAGTAGATCCTGCTCGGCCGCGCGGCGCGCGCGCTCGGCGTCCAGGCCACGCAGGCACTCAGCTTCGGCGCGCGCTCGCCCGCCGTACTCGATCAGTGCCTCGTCTTCGCCATATTTGCGCATGAGGCCGTACAGCACACCCAGTCGCGCCTCTAGCGCGGCGCTGTCATTGGCCGCGTCCGCAACTGAGTCCTGCCGGCGGCGCAGCTCCAACGCGATGTCGTCCAGCTCAGCCTCGACACCGGCAATCCTGTCGGCCAGACCGGCTGTCTCGTGATCCAGGCGGGCAAGCTCAATCGCAGACCGCATCGCCTGGGCGACGCCGTCGCGCGCCGATCGACCTTCCGAGGCGAGCAGGTCGTGCGTCTCCGCGAGCAGGGCAACGATGCGTTGGGCGTTGCCGGCGAGTGCGAGTCGGGCGCGTAGCTCCTCTACCTCGCCCTCGCGCGGCGCGGCAGCCTCGATCTCGTCGGCAGCGTGCTCGGCGAGCTCGAGCCGGCGCTCGAGCTCGGCAGGATCCAGGGCCAGCTCGCGCAAGGCCGCTTCATTGGCGCGCATCCTGGTAACGACTTCAGCCACGGCCGCACGAAGCGCAGCGTGGCCACCAAATGCGTCGAGGACGTCGCGCTGCCATGCCGACGAGAGCAGCCGTTGCTGCTCGTGCTGGCCGTGGATCTCGATCAGCGGCCCAACAACCTGGGCCAGTCGCGCGGCGGTCACCGTCTCGTCGTCGATGCGCGCGACGCTGCGCCCTTCACTGGACACCTCGCGCACGCAGATGAGAGGATCCGGCGCCGCGTCGATGTCAAACAGCGCTTCGACGCGCGCGCCCGCGGCGCCGTGACGCACGAGGCTCGTATCGGATCGCTCGCCCATGACCAGCCCGAGCGCGTCGATGAGCAACGATTTGCCCGCTCCGGTCTCGCCCGTGATGATCGTCAGGCCCGGTTCGAAAGCGACACGGACGCGCTCGATGAGCGCCAAATCGCGGACGGCCAGCTCGCGCAGCATCAGGAGATTCTGATGCCCGCGCGGGTCACGCGGGCAGCAGTTCCGCTTTCTGGCGCAGAAGCTCCCAGAAGGGCAGCGCGTGGCTTGGCTCGATGAAGCGTATCGGTCGATCCAGTGCCTGGATTTCGACTTCGTCGCCGGGCTCGATCGGATAATCGTCCCGACCGTCGATGCTGACGATGCCGGCCGGACCATCGATGATGCGCACTCTGACCTTATGCGTCGGGCTGACCACCACCGACCGCACCGAAGCAAGGTAGGCGGCAATGGGAGTCACGACGAGATTGCGTGCCGTTGGATCCAGGATCGGGCCACCGGCGCTGAACGAGTAGGCGGTAGAGCCAGTCGGCGTGGCGATCACCACGCCGTCGGCGATGTACGTCGCAAGGTGCGAGTCGCCGACGAGAACCTCCATGCGCATTACGCGCGCCTCGCCGCCACGCACGATCGCGGCATCGTTGAGCGCCGCGAACCTGCCGCCCTTGTCGCCACTCGTGTTGTTGGCGCCGCGAACCAGGGTCGCCTCGAGCATCATCCGTGCTTCGATTTGATACTCGTCGTGAACGAGCTCGCCAAGGGTCGACTCGAGCGCCGCGGGGTCGATCTTGGACAGGAAGCCGATCCGACCCGAGTTCACGCCAAGGACGGGGACGTCGACGCGAGCCAGGGCCCGCGCGGCGCGCAGAAAAGTCCCGTCGCCGCCAAGGACGATCAGGCAGTCGGTGTCCGCCAAGCGCGCAACGAGCGTCTCCGTCTCGCCCGATTCGGCGGCCCACGCCTGTGCGCCGTTCTGCCGGCACCACTCGCCGGCGCGCTCGGCGAGCTCGATCGCGGCCGGCTTGGTGGGATTGAACGCGAACCCAAAGCGCTTCACGAGCCGAGTGCCAGGTGGATGAGGAACTCGACGTTGCCTGCCCGTCCGCGCAATGGAGATTCGATCTCGCCGCGGACGGCGAATCCGAGCTCTCGCGCAGATTGAGCGACGCGGTCGATGGTTGCGCGGCGCACCGCTGGGTCGCGGACCACGCCCTTTGGCGCATCGGCCGGATCGGCCTCGAATTGCGGTTTGATGAGCGCCACGACCTCACCGTCGCCGGTCAGCACGGCTTTGACGCCGGGCCAGACGCGCGTGAGCGAGATGAAAGAGACATCGATGACCGCAAGGCTCACCTGTTCCGGCAGCGTGACATGGTCCCGGGCGCCGGGAAGCAGTCGGGCAGCATGGGTGTGCTCCATCGACACGACCCGCGGATCGTTGCGCAACACATCGGCAAGCTGTCCATGGCCCACGTCGAGAGCATAGACGCGGGTCGCACCGCGCTGCAGCAGTACGTCGGTGAAGCCACCCGTGGACGCGCCGACATCGAGACAGGTTCGTCCGGCCGTTTCGACGCCGAACGCGTCGAGCGCGGCGGCGAGCTTCTCGCCGCCGCGCGACACAAACGGTGCGCGTTCAGCGAGCGCGATGTGGGTAGCCTCGTCAACGAGCTCGCCGGGTTTGAGGTTGCTGCGCGCGCCGTCGCCCGTGCCCACACGAACCTGGCCCGCCAGCACGAGTCGTGTGGCGAAATCGCGGTCAGTGGCAAGTCCGCGCGTGACGACAAGGTCGTCCAGTCGGATACGTGACCTTGACTTGCTCATCTTGGACACGCCGCCTGCCACTGCCAAGTCTCGCCGGCGACTTTGCAGATCAGCTGCACAGATAGCCCCGTACCGGACCCCAAGCGTTTGTCTGTTGGCACGGAAAAGCGGCTTTGTCGGTTTCTGAAGGGGCAACTCTGTAAATCAAGCAACAAAGATGTCAGCCTGTCCCGGATGGTGGCACGTCAACGGTCGCTGTGGGGCCCGAGGTGTGCGAGTGATCTGCAATCTTGCTCGGTAGACGCGACGTGGGCTTGGCATATCGGGAAAAGCGGCGCGAGCCCTGCCATTGGTGGAGGCACCCCAGGCTGAGGCTAGGCGAGGCGCGCCTGCATCGATGTCGCGCGATCAGGCGCAGCTGGCTCGATCGACAGCCCATCGATCGCGTCGCGGACCTGCTCGGCGATGCCGTCCGAGTCAATCTGCAGGTAGTGGCGCAGGTCGGCGACCGAACCGTGATCGACGAAGTGATCAGCCGGGAGCCCGACGATCTTGACGGGCACACGCAGCGTCGCGTCGTCGAGCGCTCGGTCAGTCAGTGCCTCGAGCACGCCCGAGCCGAAGCCACCGGACACGACACTCTCCTCGAGCGTCACGACGAGCTTCTTGCCGCGCGCGTGATGACTGATGAGCGTCGTATCGAGAGGCTTGGCGAAGCGTGCGTTGATGACCGCCACGGACCAGCCGTCGGCGGTTAATTGGTCGGCGACTTCCATTCCGCGCATGACGATCGGGCCAAAGCCAATGATCAGAAGCTCGCTGCCATCGCGCAGGAGCTCCGCCTGACCAACCGGTATCGGGTCGGGCGTTACCGCTGGCAGATCGAAGCCCGAATCGCGTGGGTAGTGAAGCGCAAACGGGTGCTCCTGACCGAACGCGGTATGCAGCAGGCGGCGCAACTCCTGCTCGTCCTTGGGCGAAGCGACGATCAGATTCGGCAGCTGACGTTGGGCCGAGAGCGTGAACATGCCCTGGTGGCTGGTGCCGTCCTCGCCGACGAGCCCGGCGCGGTCAACGCCGATGACTACGGGCTGATCGTTCTGGCACACGTCGTGCACGGTCTGGTCAAAGGCGCGCTGCAGGAATGTCGAATAGAGCGCCACGAAGGGACGCATCCCGCCGATGGCCAGGCCTGTCGCGAGCGTTACCGCATGCTGCTCGGCAATACCCACGTCGTACATGCGCGTCGGGTAGGCGGCCTCGAACTTGGCCAGGCCGGTGCCGGTTGGCATACCTGCGGTGATGGCCACGATGCGCTTGTCATCCCTGGCGAGCGCGATGAGCTCATCTGACACGACCGATGTGTAATTGGGCGGCTTGGAACGCGCCGCCACCGCCTGCGCCATTGATGGGGTCGCGTCGCCGTCCCCACCCTTGAGCGAATCAGACGACGGCGCGCCGCTGCCGATGCCCGGGACCACGGTCATGGGCGGTAACGCCGCGCCGTGGAAGCTGACCTGATCGGCAACGGCCGGCTGGTAGCCGCGACCCTTCTGGGTTCGGACATGGACGATGACGGGGCCGTCGAAGTTGCGGATGGCGCGCGTAAGGACGTTGTTGAGCGCGCCGAGGTCGTGGCCGGGCACTGGCCCGACGTACGTGATGCCAAGATCCTCGAACAGCTGGCCCGGCTGGGCGAAGTTGACGACCGACTTGCGCAGGCGCCGCGACCAATAGACGAGGCCCGGGCCGATCAGCGGCACGCGCGCAAGCCAGTCCTCGTAGACACGCTTTGAGCCGCGCCACGTTCGCGACAGCTTGATCCGGCTCAGGTAATGGCTGATGGCGCCAACGGTGGGCGAGATGCTCATCTCGTTGTCATTGAGCACGATCAGGATCTGCGTCTTACGGTGACCTATGTCGTTGAGCGCCTCGAGAGCCATACCGCTCATCAGGCCCGCGTCTCCGACGATAACGGCGATCTTCTCCGTCGAGCCGCGCTGCTCACGCGCCAGCGCCAGGCCCTCGGCAATGGACAGACCGGTTCCCGCGTGGCCGCCGTCGAACACGTCGTGCTCGCTCTCGCTGCGGCGCGGAAAGCCACCGACGCCCCCGAGCTGGCGGAGCGTGCCGAATTGATCGAGCCGGCCCGTCAGCAACTTATGGGCATACGCCTGGTGACCCGTGTCCCATACGATCTTGTCCCTGGGGCTATCCAGGAGGCGGTGCAGCGCGACCGTCAGCTCGACGACACCGAGCGAGCTGCCCAGGTGGCCGCCGGTCTTGGCGACAGTGCCGATGATCGTGCCGCGAATGTCAGCGCACAGCTCCTGGAGCTGCTCGTCATCGAGCTTGCGCAGGTCGCGCGGACCGCTGAGGCTTGCCAGTACGGACAAGTGGTGCTCCGACTACGGGGTTCGGCCAGAAGGACGAACGCGCCGCCGTCCATGTGTTGTTCGTTGCGCGGACGCTACCGGTTCAGTCGCCGCAGCGAAATTCTACCTTCGGTGAGCCTCATGGCTTTCTTGCCACGTTCTCATGAGACTGTCACGATCTGCCGGAGGGCGGGGACCCGAGGGAGACAAATATGCGCGCGATACCTTCCGGAGCGCTTGCGTTCGCGGTGTTCCTGGTGGCTGGAGCGACGGTCGGTGCCGGTTGCGGCGGACCCGCGGGTCCCGTGCTCCAGGATCTGGTCGGCCATCCCGGGCAACGGACGCCGGATCCGCTGGAGCCTGAAGATGCCACCGATCCGGTTGGCCCGGTGCCTGGCAGCTGGACAGGCACCATCACCTTGCACGGTGTCGTTAGCGAGGACGAGACGAAGGACATCCGACTTGCTCGGTGAGGCGGACGTCAACGATGTCTATGCCGCTATCAGAGGACAGCTGAGCGGAACCCCTGGGACCACGATTGACGGATCGATCAGCTGGGACCTGAAGTCGCCCGCCGCGAAGCTGGACATGACGTGGCACCTTGTCCACAGCTCGCCGATCGTGCTGCGTCACTCATGAGGCGTCTCGACTAGGGCTCTTCGCTCTCTCCCAGTGACAGATCGAGCGCGCGGACCTTGCCGCCGGCCGACTCGACGAGGCGTTGGAAGCGCAGCTCGGCCTCGCTGAGCATCCGTTCGCAGCGCCGCTGGAGCAGCACTCCCTGCTCGAACAAGGCGATCGAATCCTCCAGCGGCAGGTTGCCTGCCTCAAGCTTCTCGACGACCTGCTTGAACTCAGTCAGCGCCTTGTCAAAGGGCAGCGCGGCGATGCGCTGGCGTTCGGCGTCGGGCTCTGTCATCGGCCGGAGTCTCGCACCGTTTCGACGCGCGCGCCGATCTCGCCGTGCTGTAGCCGAACTGCGATCGCGTCGCCCTTGTCAACTCCGGCCGCGTCACGCAACACGTCGCCATTTGGGCCGCGGACGATCGAATAGCCGCGCTCGAGAGTCGCATACGGGCTGAGCGCTGACAGGGCAGCAGAGCTACGACCGAGATCAGCGCGAGCAATGCCAACCTGGGTTGCCACTATCGCCGGCAACAGCTCGCTCGTCCGTGACAGCGTCGCCCGATCGATCTCAAGCCGACGAGCCACGACGCGCGCGGCACGATCGACGAGCACACCGATGCGCTCGCGTTCAGCCGCAAGCTGCGCCTTTGGATGATTGGCCTCCAGTGCGCGCTTTTCCGTGTTGAGCTGCTGCCGACGATCGAGCAGCGCGCGCGCAGCGCTCGTGCGCAGGCGCCCGGCGTAACCCTCCACGCGCGCCTGTTCATCTGCGCGCGCCGGCACGATGAGCTCGGCAGCCACTGAGGGCGTGGCGGCACGGACATCCGCCGCGAACTCGGCCAGCGTCACATCCGTCTCATGGCCCACGCCGACGACGATCGGACACGGATGTGCGGCCACCGCACGGACCACGGCCTCGTCGTTGAACGGCCAAAGATCCTCGAGCGAGCCACCGCCGCGCGCGAGAATGACCACGTCAGTTGCGCGCCCGGTTGTCTCGTCCGTCCATCGTGCAACTCGGCGCAAGGCAGCCACAATCGTGGGTGGCGCCCCCTGGCCCTGGACCTGGCACGCCGACACGACCACACGGGCCATCGGCCAGCGGCGCGCGAGTACGCGACGGATGTCGTGCATGACCGCGCCGGATAGTGACGTGACCACGCCGATCGTCTGCGGATAGGCGGGCAGCTTGCGCTTCCGACTGCTCTCGAACAGCCCCTCCCCCGCGAGCTTGGCTTTGAGCGCCTCGAACTGAAGAGCCAGGTCACCGAAACCGGACGGTTGCAGCGTGCGGACGTAGAGCTGATACACGCCCTGTGAGTCGAAGACGTCGATGTTGCCCTGGGCCACGAGGCGCAATCCGGTACGGGCCTCAAAGGGCATCATCAGCCGGTCGTCGCGGAAGATGACGCATTTGATCTGGGCGCGTTCGTCCTTGAGCGTGAAGTAGCAATGTCCAGCCGCGCTGATGCTGACCTGCCCCACCTCTCCCTCGACCCACACGTCGCGCAGACGCGGCGCGGCGCGTAAGGCGCCCTTCACGAGCGCGGTCAGCTCGCCAACGCTCAAGATCGGCAGGCTCGCCGCCGGCCGTTCCGCGTGCGTGTCGCCGGTTTGGCCGGTGATATCGAAGGGCAAGAGCGGTTCTCTCACGCGCCTACCGTATCTGCTTCAAGCGACCGCGCAGGCTGACCGAGCTCAGCTCGTCCTCGATTCCAGCGGTGGCTCGGCTATGTCGACATTTCCGCGCGATCATGGGCATTACAAGCAGAATCCGAGACCAATTGAGCGCGGTCAGGTGGCCGTGAGCGCGGCAAGACGGACCTGCGCCACTCAACGTCGCGATTGACAGAGTGGCCGACGAAGAAAGCACCGCGATGAGGCATCGTGCTGGTCCGGAACTCCACGCCGTTGAGCTTGGCGAGCATGCGCATCTGTTTCTGGCCGCCGAGCGGCGTGATCAGATCGGCCGGGATTCGCGCGACCGTGCCGCCGCCCGCGGCCGCCTCGATTGTCGCGCAGAAGCGGTGTGTGTCGGGCATCAGCCTGCGTCAGACGCGGGTCTGGTAACCGCCAGTACGGGTATCGACGCGGATCGTGTCGCCCACGTCGACGAAGATCGGAACCTGGACGACCAGTCCGCTCTCGAGTGTGGCCGGCTTGTGGGCTCCCGACTGGGTGTCGCCGGCAAATCCGGGCTCGGTATCGGTCACCTTCAAATCGACCGTCACCGGTAGCTCCACGTCGATCGTTTCGCCTTCATACGACGTCCGGTCGAGGACCATCCCGTCAGTCAGATACATGGCCGATTCGCCGAGGGTCTCGCGCGTCATCGAAAACTGCTCGTAGGACTCAGTGTCCATGAAGTGATAGTCGTTGCCATCGGCATAGAGGAACTGGACCTGACGGTTGTCGAGGTACGCGCGAGGCCATTTTTCACCGGCCTGGAACGTCTTCTCCACTGTCTGGCCGCGCTTGATGTTGCGCAGCTTGATGCGCACCTGGGCAGAGCCGCGGCCCATCTTGATGTGGTGGTACTCCAGCACCTGCCAGATATCGCCATCGATCTCGATGACGATTCCGCGGCGCAAATCGCTGGTCGAAATCACGAATAGATCCTAGCCGACGACCGTGACCTCCCGAGGAAAGAGCGTGATGCGGTCAAGCCGGCGCGCGTCGGCGTCGAAGATGACGAGGTCCTCGATACGGACGCCCATGACATCGTCGAGATAGATGCCGGGCTCGACCGAGAACACGGTTGGCGAGGGCAGCGGCGTCTCCGCCACGGACATGCCCAGCGAGGGCAGCTCATGTGTGGCCAGGCCGATGCCGTGACCCAGGCCGTGTCCGAAGTGCTCGCCATGGCCGGCCGCGTCGATGACGTCGCGGGCGACGATGTGAATCGACTTGCCCGTGGGGCGCTCGCCCTCAGCGATGGCGTGGGCCAGCGCGTCAATTGCCGCTTGCTGAGCGCGCGCCACGATTTCGTAGATCTCGAGATCGTGCTTGCTCGGCTCGCCCACGAACAGCGTTCTGGTCATGTCCGAGCGATAGCCGCAAACCTGGGCTCCGAAGTCGAACAGCAGAACCTCACCGGCACGTACCTCGCGTGACCCCGGTGAGCCGTGAGGCAGTGCCGCGTTCGGGCCGCTGAGGACCGTGACATCGAAGGCGAGCGCTTCCGCGCCGTGCGTGCGCATCTCCCACTCGAGCTGGAGCGCGAGATCGTGCTCGGAAACGCCGGGTCTGATGCTCGGCAACAGGCGCTCCAGCGCCTTGTCTGCAACTGCCGACGATGCGGCGACGCGTTCGAGCTCGGCCAGCTCTTTGACCTGGCGCTGCCCTTCGATCCAGCCGTCGGCCGCGACGAGCTCAACGTCCGGTGTCGCGGCTGCCAGCTTCTGCCACATCGCGTAGCTGACGAAGCCCGCCTCGACCGCAAGGCGCTTGGGCGAGCCAATGCTCGCGATCAGTTCGGGCCAGCGGCTGTAAAGATCGTTGTAGACGCGTTCCAGGCGCGCTTCAGGGCATTGATCGCGAACCTGCACGGTGTAACGCGAGTCGGCCATGACGACCAGATCGTTCTCGGATACCAGGAAATGACCCGAATAGCCGGAAACCTTTTCCTCGCCCTCAGCCAGCTCGAGCCCGGTCAAGTAGCGGACGTTTTCGCGCCGAACGCCGAAGTAGGCGCCGACCTCCTCCTCTTTCAGGCGCGCGCGAAACGCCGCGAGGCGCAGCGGTCGAGCGAATCGGTCAGCCTCGCGCCAGCGCTCGTAGTCGGCTGGGGTTGGTTCCGCTCGAGCAGCGCTGGTGTCGATCAAGGCGTCGCCTCCGGTTGCTGGCTGAAGCCGGGCAGGCCGAACGTCGGCTCCGAAGTCGGCTCCGGCGAGCCGCCGCCCAGGTAGAGCTGAATGTTGCGCAAATGCTCTTCGTATGTCCGAGCAAAGACTAGATCACCCGATCCATCGTTCTTGCCCAGGAAATAGAGGTAGCCGTCCTGGGTGTCGGGATCGAGGGCGGCATGGAGCGAGACCACGCCAGGCGAAGCGATCGGCCCAGGCGGCAGTCCGCGCGAGTGCCAGACCTGGTAGCCCTCCAGGTCCTGGGTGACCTCGAAGTCGGCCGCCGACCCGATGCCGTTGTAGGTCCAGAAGACGTAGTCGGGCCACTGTGTGATGTGCAGGTCGCGCAGGTTCATCGTGTCGTTGGCATAGATGATGACCGGGTCCGAGTTGAGGGTGCGGACGCCGCCCAGGCCATCGACCCGGTTCTGGTAGACGCCGGCGACGAGCGGCTTGTCGGAGTCGTGCAGCGCCTCGCGCTCGACGATGCTGGCCAGGATCACGGTCTCGTAGAAGTCCTTGCCCTCCGACTGAGCCTGCTGCATGAGGCCATACGCCGGGCTGTCCTGCCATCCCTGGAGCAGCTCCTCGAGGATGTCCTGCGCATCTGCATCGGTCGGCACGTTGTAGACGCCCGAGCCGAGAAAGCCCTCGACGCTGCGACCAGCCGGGATGACGCTCAGCCACGGGAACTTCTGCTTGAGCGAGTCGGGCGGCGATGTGGCCAGCTCGTAGAACTGCTCTGGATCGAAGTTTCCGAGCGGCACCGTCTGCAGGTACGCGACGATCTGCTCCATCCGAAGACCCTCGCGCAGCGCCACCTGCACGGTCGAGCCAGTGGTGGTTGGCTGGTTCTGAAGGGTGGCCGCGACCTCGCGCGGCGACATCGTTCGGTTGAGCATGTGCGTTCCGGCCTGGAGCTTGTTCAGCCCGCCATCGTTGACCAGCACGTAGGTGAACGCCAGGCGGTCGGACAGCAGGCCTCGATTCAGAAGATCCTGGGTTATCTCCGCGCTCGACTCGCCCGGAGCGATCTCGAATTCGACCATGGTCGGATCTGTGCCGGCGGGCTTGTTGGGCCGGTCGTCCATGACCGACGACACGGCCTCCGACACGAGACCGATGCGCATCAAATCAGGGTTTGCCTCCGCCAGCGATCGGAAGAAGCCACCTGCGAGAGGCGGCACGACTACGGCCGCCACCAGGAGCACGCTGATGAGCGAGGCGATGATGATCGCCAACCGATTCCGGCTGCGCTTCTTGCCGCGCGGCATGAACGCCGGTGTGGGCCCCTCACCGGTGGCGCGCGCCTTTGAGTGGGCCTGGGCCTCTGTCAGCGTGCGATCGCGCGACGATGAGTTCCTCTCACGCTCCTTGAGATGCTGATCGATCGACGTCCTGTCGTGGTTGCGCAGATGCGCCTCCACGGCCGATCGATCGCGCTTTTTGACATGCTCGGAGATGTCATTCGGATCGCGCCGCGGCACCGGCCGCTGGCTGCCGCCCGACCGATTTTCTGGCCGCTGGCTCACGGCTCCCCCTCCACGACGCCAGAGTCGGCGATGGCAAGACGCGCGTCGATCTCAGCCTGCACGATCGCCGCGGCCGCCATGCGGTCGAGACGTGCACGGTGCGCGCGTCGGGCCTTCGCGGATGGCGGCCCGCCGGACTTGCCACGGGCCGGTGCACCGATTTGATCGATGGCATGTGCCGTGGTCAGGCGTTCGTCGCGCCACGCCAGCGGAAGGTCGATCTTCGCCGTGATGGCGAGCGCCCACTCACGAGTCTGGGTTGCCTGGGAGCCCTCGGTTCCATCCATGTTCAGGGGCAGGCCCACGACCAGCTCATCGACGCGCTGCTCACGAACGATGTTTGAGATCGTGCGCGCATCGCGCTCGATGTCAGAGCGGCTGATCGTCGTCAGGGGCATGACCGAGCCATTGGCCGTGTCCCCCACTGCCAGTCCGATCCGCCTCGTGCCGAGATCGACGCCGAGCAGCCTGCTCATGATGGGCCAGGCACCGGTGACGGCGGGATCGTGCGGGCTGGTGCTGGAGCCGGAGAGGGCGCGATGACCGTGACGTTGATGCGCGCGGGCTGGTCGGGCAGGTGATCGACGAAGTCGGGCCACAGCGTGATGTCTGCAATGCCGAAGCTGGCCAGCGCGGCCCTGGCATCAACGAGCGCCTTGCCCCGAATCGCGATCATCAGCGCCTGTGGATCAGGGTCGGTGTACCCAAGCCCGCTGGCGTGGACGCTGTAGACGACCGTGTCGCCAACGACGGTGCCCCCGTCATGTTCCGCGTCGACGTCGTTACCGACGAGCTTTTGGCCGGTGGCGAGCGAATCGCTCAAACGGGCGGCCGCGACCTGGTCAATCTGCGCTTCGTTTACGGCCGTCACATTGGCCGTGGCGTCAAGGGCGAGGTCGAAGCCGGGCTCAACGACACCGACGACGCTCGACGACTCCTGATCGGGCTGACCCGCACTCATCTGGACCGTCTGTGGGAACGCCACGAGGCCGCGCGGCACACTCTGCGGGTCTGCCAGCGCAGTCTGGAGCGCGGCATCGAACTGGCCGCCCAATGTCGCCACGGCCGAGTCGTAGTCCTGCTGGGTGACTATCTGGTCTTCGGTGTGCTTGCCGCCCGTGGTCGGGTCGGGATTCGTGACGGTGATCACCTGCTCAGCGACGGCCGCAGGCACAACAGTGATCGTGCCTGCCCCTAAGTTTCCAGCCACGCCTCCCTTGACGGCACGCACATTGACGTCAGCCTGCGTGGGTCCCGTCTCGAACGATGCCTTGGGCACGATTGTGTCATCGAGCGTTACGAAATCGACCCCGTCGGTGGTCGAGACAACGGTGTTCCTTGGTATCGAAACTGGATTGACGGTGTTCTCGCCCTTGAATCGGACGCTGCCGGAGGCGCGCACGTCGTGAGCGTCTATGCCGGTGGCCGTGAATGATCCTGAGACGTGTATCGGCACGCTGATCTGTTGGGCCGGGATGACGCCCGCGACCGGATCTACGACTGCAACATTGGGATCGGCCGTGACGACGAATTGCGGGACGTCGATCTGGGTCGCCGTCGGTCGAAGCGTCACCGACGCTGTGGGCAGAAACACGTAGGCGCCAGAGCCGACGCCAGCGATCAGGAGTGCCACAAGACCAAGGACGAGCAGCGGGGCGACCGGGATACGCCGCTTTCTGCGAATACGAGACGACGCTGCCGAATTGTCCGAAACCGCCGGCATCACGGCCGTGTCATACGGGGCAGGGTCAACGCGCTTCACTGCGCCAGGCATCCGCGAAGCAGGTCCGGCCGCTGCTGACCGCGTGCCACGGACATCGGTCGAGCCACGGACATCGGTCGAGCCGCGGGGCGGCAAGATCGAGGTCTGGCCGCCGCGGACGTTCGCGGCCGGATCGAGATGTGCCGGCGGCGAGGTCGGGCTGAGGCGCTCGGCGAGCTTTCGGTCCTGCTCCTGAAACGTCGTCAGTGCCTGCCCGGCCGACGGGATCGAGTCATACGCAGGCACGCCGGCCGAGATCGCGAGGGCGCGGACCTGCGGCTCGTCGCTGACCGCGACGAGGTTCATCTGCCGCTCGGTGGCCTCGCGCGCCAGCAGCTTGAAATTGATGCGCGAGGTCGCGATCTTCGATCCGGGCGGCACCACGACGATCACATCTGGTTCGCGCACGGCACGAATACGCTTGATCGCGGTCGTGATCTCGTCGTCGACCTCGAGATAGCAGACTGCCACGTCAGACCTTCATCTGGCGCAGCACGCGGCGCAGCGCGGCATCCAGCGGCGCTTCGGTCGCGCTCATCTCGAGCGCCTGATAAGCGAGTGCCATTGGCGTGATGTCCTGCTCGTCGACGAGCAACCCGGTCGCATCGGAGACGTGCGTGACCTGCTTGACCTTGATCGCCTCGACCTGCGGCGGGCGGGCGAAGGAGAGGTGCCGGGCAAGCTCAGGGTCGCGCAGGGCTGCACCGATCTGCGGCAACCGTGCGCCGCCGCCGCACACGTAGATCCGGCCGGGCAACATTCCCGAGCGCGCGAACTCCTCGAGCACGAGCTCGACGCCGGCCTGCCACACGGCGACGTCCTCGCCGATGATCTCGCCGATCTCGGCGCCATGATCGACCGCGACGCCCTTCGCGTAGTCGACCTTGAGATCCTCGGCACGGGCGAAGGGCAGGTCCATCCGATCGGCCAGAGACTTGGTGAACGCACGACCGCCAAGGGCGAACATGCGCGTCCCTTCGATACCGCCCTGGCGCACGAGGGCGACATCCGTGGTCCCGCCTCCAACATCGATGAACAGGGCGCCGTGCTGCTGGACGTGCTCGTCATCCAGGCAGCGCGCGACCGCGTATGGCTCGGCCACGATCGCGACCAGGTCAAGATCGAGCATGCTCGCGACCGTTTGCAGGGCTCCCAGATGGATCAGCGGCGCGAAGGCGTTGAAGACATTGATTCGTACGTGCCGGCCATGGAAGCCGACCGGGTTGGTGACGGCATAGCCGTCGATCGTGGCGCCAGTGACAGCGGCATGAACCAACCTGATGTCGACGTTGGGCAGCCCGGTCTCCCAGGTCACGGTTCGCTCTGCTTCGCGCAGTGCGTCCTTTTGGACGCTCTCGATCAGCGAGTCGAGCTCGCGTGCGGTCAGCTGCTGGTCGGGATGCTTGCGTTCCTGGCTGACGCTCGTCGTGAAGCCCTTCACGAGCTCACCGGCGATGCCGATTATGACCTGGGTCGAGCGGAAGCCGGCCATCTCCTCTGCTTCCTGCAGTGCCACCTGGCAGTTGTCAACGACCGCCGCGATGTCGGCAACGGTGCCCGATTGCATGTGCGCGAGACCCTGCCGCTTGCGGCCCACGCCACGGACAGTGGCCTGGCCGTCGTCGTCAATGTCGAAGACGAGCGCCTTGGCAAACTCGGTGCCAACGTCCAGCGCGGTGCACGCAGCCAGCCTTCCGCCGTCCGCGCGTTGGAGGAAGCGGCGCCAGAAAGCCACCCTAGGCGGCGCCGATTCCCGTGGCTTGTGATCCATCACCGTCGCGCAACGTCTGCTCGAGGCTTTCGCGGATTGCCGTGAGCGCACTCGGCAGCCGATCGCGACGCGTACCGCGTGCCTGGGCCATCTCCGGTTTGCCGCCGCCGCGGCCTTCGAAAACGAGCGCGCCGTGGCTGACAAGCGTGCCCGCGGATACGCCGCGCGACACCAGGTCGTCACTGACCGTCACGAACAACTGCGGCTCGTCCGACTCCAAGCCCAGGGCAATGACTCCGTCACCGAGCTCGGCGCGCAGCGCGCGGGCAAACGACTGCAGATCTTTCATCGAGTCGAATTCGGACGAATAGGAGACGAACTTCGCGCCGCCGACCGGCAGCGCGCTGCGTGCGAGATCTGTTGGTTGGCGGCCGTTGCCCCCCGAGCGCAGCCGGCGCTCGAGGTCCTTGTTGCGTTCGTGCATCTCGCGCACGCGATCAGGCAGGGCCTCCGGGCTCCGCGCGCCGGCTTCGTTGGTGGCGCGATCCAAAAGAGCGACTCGCGCATCGAGGTAGGCATCCGCGGCGTCACCGGTGAGCGCCTCGATGCGCCGCATGCCACTGCCCACCGATCGTTCGCCCGTGATCACGAAGCCGCCGATCTGGCCGGAGGCTACGCAATGCGTGCCGCCACACAGCTCGCGACTGAAGCTGTCGACGAATACGACGCGCACCTTCTCGCCGTATTTCTCATTGAAGAACGCATCGGCGCCCTCCCTGATCGCATCGGCCATGCTCATTAACCGGGGCGTGACCGGGCGGTTGTCGCGCACCACGCGGCGCACCTCGGCCTCGATCTGGCGCTTCTCGTCGTCCGTCAGTGGCCGGTCGCCGTGGTAGTCGAAACGGAGGTAGTCGGGCGTGACAAGCGAGCCGGCCTGGCGCGCCTGGTCCCCGACCGTGTTGCGCAGCGCGCGGTGCAAAAGGTGCGTGCCGGTGTGATTGCGCATCGTCCGCGCGCGTCGCTCGGTGTCGACCTCCGCGCTCAACGTGTCGCCGACGGCCACTCGGCCATGCAGCCGTCCGCGCATGACGATCAGCCCCGGCACCGGCCGCTGAGTGTCTTCGACCGTGAACAGGACATTGCCCTCGGCACCATTGAGCACGCCTCGGTCGCCGACCTGGCCGCCACCTTCGGCATAGAACGGCGTCTGATCCAGGACGATCTCTGCCGCGGCGTCGGCGGGCGCGCGCAGCTCGGCTTCAGGCATCGCCTCGAGCCGCTCATATTCGATTCCGTCGCGCAGGATCGCCTTCACAACACCCGGCGCCGATGTCGTCTCGTAACCCAGGAACCTGGTCTCGCCCGAGGTGGACGCGACCTGTGCATACAGCGCTTGCATCTCTGCTTGCCCGGCCATATCAACCCTGCGACCGCCGCGCGACCGTTCGCGCTGCTCGCCAAGGGCGTGATCGAAGCCCTCGCGGTCCACGCGCACTCCGTATTCGGCGGCAAGCTCCACGGTCAGATCGATCGGGAAGCCATATGTGTCGTGCAGTCGAAACGCGACGTCGCCGGGCAGCACGGGCGCGTCGCCGCCGAGCTCGTCAGCCGATCGACCAACGACGCGCTCGGCGGATGTCAGCGGGATGAGCGCCTCTTCGAACAGGACCACTCCAGCGTCCAGCGTTCGCTGGAACTGGCGCTCCTCGGCCGCGACAACTCCGTAGATCTCCTTGCGCCGCTCCTCGATGAACGGGTACGCAACGCCCATCGTGTCGATGACGACGCCCGAAAGATCTGCGAGAAACGGTTCCATGCGCCCCAGCAACCGGCCGTGGCGCACGGCGCGTCGAAGGATGCGACGCATGACGTAGCCGCGCCCTTCGTTCGAGGGCCGGATGCCATCGGCGGCGAGGAACGTCAGCGCGCGGACGTGATCGGCGATGACCTGGTAGCTGAAGCGCTCGGCCTGGAACGTCTCTGGGTCGTGGCCGAGGGCGTTGCGCATCCACGCGTGAATCGGCGCGAACAAATCCGTGTCGTAGTTGGTTGGCACATCCTGCAGGACGCTGGCCAGCCGCTCGAAGCCCATGCCGGTATCGACGCTCTTGAACGGCAGCGGCGTTCGTCCGCCAGGCTGCTGGTCGAACTCCATGAAGACGAGGTTCCAGATCTCGAGCCAACGCGGGCAGGTTTCCGAGTGGTCGGGCACGCAGTGCGGCCCTTCGCTCAGATGGGCGCCGCGGTCGTAGTGGAGCTCGCTGCACGGCCCGCACGGACCCGTATCCGCCATGCGCCAGAAGTTGTGATCGTCGCCCTTGTCAGCATCGCCCCAGCGCGCCATGCGCTCCTCGGGCATGCCGATCTCGTCGCGCCAGATGTTCCATGCCTCGTCGTCATAGGTGTAGGTCGTTGCACCGATGCGCTCGAACGGGATCTTGTAGACCTGCGTCAACAGCTCCATCGCCCAGTGAATGGCTTCGCGCTTGAAGTAGTCGCCGAAGCTCCAGTTGCCGAGCATCTCGAAGAACGTGTGGTGCCGGGGAGTGCGCCCGACCTCCTCGAAGTCGTTGTGTTTTCCCGCGACGCGCAGGCAGCGCTGGACATCGACCGCACGCTTGTAGGAACGTGTCTCGGCACCGGTCAAAACGTCCTTGAACTGGACCATGCCCGAGTTCGTGAAGAGCAAGGTCTGGTCGCCGGCGGGCACGAGTGACGCGCTGGGCACGATCGTATGGCCGCGCTCGGCGAAGAAGTCAAGGAAGTGCTGGCGGATCTCCGCAGCAGGCATGCTCGGAATGTCCGCGCCCTCACCGCGGAGCGTGACGTCTGGCATTGCCTAAGAGTAGGCGAAAGACGGCCACGGCCGATGATCGGTAGGGGCCCTTCCATTTGCCCGTCGGGTCATCCACATCGGTGCACCCGATCAACCGTCCAGCGGCCGCGCCAGGTCTGGTTCGTTATTTGCGCCGCCATTGCAGCGCGCCATGTACGGCTCTCGGAACGCAGCTTGGGCGGCCATTTCAGGCTCGCGTGCTGCGCGGCTGGGGTGAGACGCTCTGTGCCGCAGGTCTTCAGGAAGATGGGAACAAGACACTGCGCGCCGCGCTCGAATTGTTTGACTCCCTCGGGATCAAACGCGAGGCAGGCGAAGTCCGAAGGTCTCTGGCGACCGCCACGAGCTAGTCCGACGTCTTGTCGGTGTCCTCGTCGGCGGTGGACGTCGGCGCTTGGCCAGAGCCGAGCAGCATGGTCTTGGCCGGCTCCGATTCGTCGTCATCGTCGCGACCCTTGCCAGCCCTGCGCTGAACACCACGTCTGAGCCTGTCGGCGCCGCTGGCTACGGCGCGGCCGGCAGCGCCGGCCGCGCGCTTGGCACGGTCCATCGCTGCGGCAGGACCGCGGACGATGTCCTCGGCTGTTTCGGCCGTCGCGCGGAGGGACTGGACCGTCGCCTCGCCATCGTCGAGCAGCGCATCGACGCGCATCAAGCGCGGCCCGAGCTCGTCTGAGACGCGATTGAGGTTGGTAGCTGTCTGGCGCAGCTCCTTCAGGGTCTGGGGCAGGTCTTCACGCAGCGCGGCGGCGACGCCGTCGAGTGAACGGCTCACGCGGCCAACGTCGCGCGCGACGCGCCCCAACGCGACGGCCGCGATGAGGGCGGCGAGAGCGACCGCGATCAGCGCGGCGACGGCCGCAGCAGCGACGATGGCATTGACTGTTTCGGTATTCATTGGCCCTGGCTTCCCCTCGAAGGCGACAAAGTGCTGGCGGCAACAATCAGGATGATGCCAAGGCATGAAAGCGCTGTCGACCAGACAAGGCCGAAGTCGCCGATCTGCAACGGATCGCCCAGGCGCAGCGCCATTGCCTGCCCGGCGAACGCGCCCAGTATCGCGGCCAATCCGACGAACAACACGCGCACCCCGGCAGTGCCGCGCACGAACAGGTACAGGCCCGTGTTGAACACGCCCAGCAGCAGGGCCAGCACGGGAGCCGGGCCGATGTCAGGCACGCGTGTCACCCCGCAGGATGTGGCTGCGCCGCGATTCGGCCGCCGCCGATCACCTCGTCGGCTGCATAAAACACGGCCGCCTGGCCCGGCGCCGGTGCCCACGCAGGCTCGTCCAGCTGCACCGACCAACCTCCGGAGCGCATCCGACTGACCGTCCCGGGCACCGGTGCCGCGCGGTGGCGGATGCGGACCCTCGCCGAGAACGAATCGGCCGGCGCATGACCGCCGACGAACGAGGCACTCTCCAGCTCGAAGTCGCGGATGTACAGATCCTCGCGCCGACCGAGCGTGACGATGTTGGTCGTGGCATCGATCGACGATACGTAGCGCGGCTCGCCCAGCGCCACGCCCAGGCCCTGGCGCTGACCGACCGTATACGCGGCCGCACCACGATGCGCGCCGACCACACTGCCGTCAGCATCGACCAACGGACCCGGCTCCCCGGTCCAGCCGGCGCGCGTTCGCAGCGCCGTCCGATAGTCGCCGCCGGGCACGAAGCAGAT
The DNA here is from genome assembly GCA_038320305.1 of Candidatus Limnocylindrales bacterium. GTDB lineage: Bacteria > Chloroflexota > Limnocylindria > Limnocylindrales > CSP1-4 > JALYGJ01. The sequence continues at coordinate 30,910 of JBBQEC010000002.1, forward strand.
CTCCTGGCTCTCAGGCTTCTCGGCCGTGGCCAGGCCGTGCCGTCGGGCAACGTCGCGCACCTGGGGCTTGGTCAGCTCGCCGAGCGGGAAGATCGTCCGCGCCAGCTGGTCCTGGCGCAGGCCGTACAGGAAGTAGGACTGATCCTTGTCCGCGTCGAGTCCGCTCAGCAGTCGGTAGCGTCGGCCGCCCGGAGCGTCGGCGTCCTCGAGAGCATCCACCCGAGCATAGTGCCCGGTCGCCACCGCATCGCAGTCGAACTGGCGCAGCGCGCGCCCGAGCAGCGCGCCGAACTTGACGAATGAGTTGCAGTCGATGCACGGGCTTGGCGTGCGCCCTTCGAGATACGCGTTGAGGAACGGGCGCATGACGCCGGCCTCGAACTCGCGCTCAAGATTGAGCACGTAAAACGGGATGCCGAGCTGTCCTGCAACGCGACGGGCATCGTCTGCGGCATCCAGGGAGCAGCAGCTCTTCTTGAACTCACTGTACGAATCGGCGACATCGTGCAGGCGCAGCCAGACGCCGACCGTATCAACGCCCGAGTCGGCCAGCAACGCGGCCGCTACGGATGAATCGACGCCGCCCGACATGGCGACCAGGATCCGGCCGCTCACGCGTCTACCCGACTGCCGAGCGGATCGCGGGCGATTGCGCCAGATGCGGCGCGCATGCGCTCGATAACGGCCGGAATTATCAGCGCGGCCTGCTCGACTTCCGCGTCGGTCGTTGTCCGACCGAGCGTGATGCGCAGCGAGCCACGAGCCTCTTCGTCGGGATAGCCGAGCGCCGTCAGGACATGCGACGGCTCGGTCGAACCTGTGGTGCACGCCGAGCCAGTCGACACGGCAACTCCCTCGAGATCGAGTGCGCGGATGAGCGCATCGCCGTCGGTTTCGCTTGCGATGACGGACAGGTGTCCGGGCAGGCGCTTGCGAGGGTGGCCGGTCATCTCGACGTCCGGCGTGCCGAGCACCGCGTCGCGTAGACGATCGCGCTGCGAGGCGAGGCGCGGCACAACCTCGTTGCGCTCGCTGCAGGCCAGCTCGAAGGCCGTAGCCATGCCGACCGCGGCGGCAACGTTTTCGGTGCCGGCGCGGCGGAAGCGCTCCTGCGCGCCGCCATGGATCTGGGGCAGCACGATCGTGCCGTGGCGAATGTAGAGCGCGCCGATGCCCTTGGGCCCCTCGAATTTGTGCGCCGCGATCGAGAGCAGATCGACGTCGAGCGCGCGCGCATCAATCCCGACATATGGCGCAGCCTGGACGGCGTCGACGTGAATGGCGATGGTGCGGTGCACCCGGATGCGCTCGACCATCTCGCCGATCGGCTGGATCGTGCCGACCTCGTTGTTGGCCAGCATCAGCGAGACGAGGACGGTGCGGTCGTTGATGGCGGCTTCGAGCTGGTCAGGATCGATGCGGCCGTAGCGATCGACTGGGAGGACGACGAGCTCGAATCCAAACTTCTCGAGGTGGTGCAGCGAGTTCAGGACCGCATGGTGCTCGACCGCGCTGGTCACGACCCGGTGGCCGCGCGCCTTGCCGGCCCAGGCGGCACCCTTGAGCGCGAAGTTGATCGCCTCCGT
>JBBQEC010000003.1:0-31757 GCA_038320305.1 Candidatus Limnocylindrales bacterium
GGGCTCGATCGCCCGCCGCGCCAGGTGCACGCGACTGTCAGCAACGGGCAGCGTGCCAACCACCATCCGCGGGTTGCGCCAGGTGACGTGGCCGTCCGGGCACACCAGCCGAGGGCGGTGATCCTCCTCGAGCGTCTGCTCCGTCACGGCCTCGCCGCAGGCGGGACAGAATCGAGGCTCCAGGCCCAGGCTCAGCGGGTATAGCGACGTTGTGTCACGTTCCGGCATCGGTCTCATGCTAGACCGATTGCAAGGCTCGCCCTTTGGTATCATCGATCATACCATGAGTCCTACGCGGTATCCTACCCATCGACGGAAGATGTCAGTCAGCGTGGCCGAAGAGCTGGCCGCATATGCAGTCGAGCGTGCCCGTCGCGAGGCGCGACCGGTGAGCGACGTGGTGAACGAAAGCCTGGAGCTCCTGCGCCGCAGCGAAGCCGATCAATGCGCGGCGGCGGCCTACGCTGCCGATGCCAGTGAGGCGCTCGAGTGGGCCGAGCTGGCCGTCGATGCGCTGGACGACAAGGCGTAACGGTGTCAACACCGGCCAGAGGCGACATCTATTGGGTCGACTTCAGCACGGGCCGCGGCAGCGAGCAACGCGGTCGACGACCGGCGCTGGTCGTCCAGAACGATGTCGGCAACCGGGCGGCGTCCACCACGATCGTCGTTGCGCTGACAACTCGGCTCCGAGAGCCCGTCCCGCCGCATCAGGTTCTGTTGCTGTCGCATACAACAGGCTTGCCCCGCGACAGCATGGCGAAATGCGACCAGATTCTCACCATCAGCACGGATCGGCTGTTGAACCAGGCCGGTCACCTCGAGGAGGCGCCTCTGGCGCCGGTGGATGCCGCGCTGCGCTACAGCCTCGGCCTGTCGTAAAGGCCGACCCGACGTACGTGCGGATTCCGCCCGGGCTCTTGACAGATTCCGCCCAGACCCTGCTTATGCGCCGGTTCGGGGCCAGTTCTTGACAGATTCCACCCAGGGCGGAGTTAGGCCGCCGAATGGACCGATGAAGCGGCGCATGCCCGCTCCTCCACGCTCGCATCGGACCGCAATACGCGATCTCGTCGTCTTTCGGAGCGCCTAACTCCGGTGTGAGCGGAATTTGACAATTGGCTCACGACTTGGATCCGCGACACCGCCAGACCGCCAGAAGGCCTGGCCGGCCCGCATCGGTACAATGCCAAGGAAGACCGCATGAACCGATGAATCTCATGAATCTCAAGACGGAGTACAAGGAGCAGCTGAAGAGCCGCAACCAGACGCTCGTATCGCTCATCGGGCGCTTTGGGACTTCCGAGGCCGTTTGACCGGACGATGACCAATACGCTGCCGGAAGTCCGCCTCTACAACTCGCTGACGCGATCGGTCGAGACGCTTGAACCGATCAAGGCGGGCCACGTCGGCATCTACACCTGCGGCAGCACGGTCTACAAGTACGCGCACATCGGCAACCTGCGGACATACATGCTCGGCGACCTGCTGCAGCGCAGCTTGGAGTACCTTGGCTACGCGGTCGTGCATGTCAAGAACATCACCGATGTCGGGCACATGCGCGACGACACGTTCGACTCCGGCGAGGACAAGATGCTGCTTGCCGCCGAAACCGAAGGAAAAACTCCGGACGAGATCGCACAGTTCTATACCGATGCCTGGCTGGAGGATGAGCGCGCGCTGAATATCGAACCGGTCGACGTCATGCCACGCGCCACCGAGCACATCCCGCAGATGCTCGACCTCACCGCGACGCTGCTCGACAAGGGCCTCGCCTACGAGGTCGACGGCACGGTCTACTACGACGTCTCGGCCTTCCCGGGGTACGGCAAGCTCTCGGGACAGCGGCTCAACGAGATGCGGGCCGGCCACCGCGTCGAGGTCGAAGCCGACAAGCGCGATCCCGAGGACTTCGCCGTGTGGAAGCGCGCCGGGCATCATCGGGTCATGAAGTGGCCGTCACCGTGGGGCGACGGTTTCCCCGGCTGGCACATCGAGTGCTCGGCCATGTCGATGCAGTACCTCGGCGAGCGCTTCGACGTCCACACCGGCGGGATCGACCTGAAGTTCCCGCACCACGAGGACGAGATCGCGCAGTCGGAAGGCGCCACCGGCCGCCAGGTCGTCAGCATCTGGATGCATGGCGAGTTCCTGACCATGGCCGACGCCAAGATGGCCAAGTCGGCGGGCAACATCCTGCGCGTCGCCGACCTGCCGGCCAAGGGCTTCGAGCCGCTCGCCTTCCGTTACCTGGCGCTCACCGCGCACTACCGCAGCAAGATCGACTTCAGCGAGGACGCAATGCACGCCGCTGCCTCCGGGTTGCGGCGGCTGCGCCGAGCCGTCGCCGAAGGCCAACCCGATGCTCCTGTCGATCTCACGGCCGCACCGCTGGTCGGGTATCGCTCACGCTTCACCGATGCTTTGGTCGACGACCTCGCGCTGCCCGCGGCCCTGTCCGTGGCCCACGAGGTGGCCCGTGCTGGTGATCTGTCGGCTCTGCAGCGACGGGCACTGCTCCTGGACTTCGATCGGGTGCTGGGTCTGGACCTCGCCCGCCCGGCGGAATCGGCCGACCTGCCGACAGGCGCCGCGGACCTGCTCGAACGACGTGCCGCGGCACGAACTGCCCGTGACTTCGCCACCTCCGACGCGCTACGGGACGAGCTGGCCACCCTCGGGGTGGAGGTGCAAGACACGCCCCGAGGCCAGATCACTATCCTGCGTCGTTAGTCACGCGCTTACGGTAGGAACTCCGTGAGTGGCGTGGCGGCGCTCGCCTTCCCCAGGTGGTTGAGGCCAAAGATGTCCTCGATCGTCCGGGTGAGCGAGTAGTGGTTGTGAACCGTGCTCGACCTGACGCCGGCGAGACCTTGGCGTGCAACCATGGTGAAGATGCGGCCGCCACCGTTGGTGCTGGTTGAGCCCTCGTCGAAACTGACGACCAAGAGGGTGTGCGCCCAATCGGATGAGGTGAACACCCGGGGCAGAAACGCCTTGAGAAAGGCGTCCCCGGTCGCCAGTGAACAGTCGTGCATGTCGTTGCACAGGTTCGGCACGACGAAAGCGAGGTTGACGCTTGGGTCGAAGTTGGCGAGCGGCTGAATCTTGCCGCACTCGGCGGCATTGCCGCTAACGGCCGTCCAGCTTATGGCTGGATTGTGCTTGCGGGCATAGGTACCCGCCACGCCCCAGCCGTCAACCGTCGTGCTGCTGTAGGTGGCAGCGGTGTGGCATCCGGACGTCGAAGGGTAGTTCTGAGCATATGTTCTCCAGGTTCTGCCAGCCGCATCAAACTGAGTGGCTAGCGTCGAACCAGACGTGAAGTTGTAGGTGCCATCGTTGGTGACGCCCTGCGTTGAGCCGCTCCAGAGTGCCAGATAATTCGGCAGGCTGGGATGACTGACACCGTAGTACTGATCGGCCCGCCCGTAGGTGTTGCTCAGGCCGTAGAGGTACGGCATCGAGGACGCTGTAATGCCGGTGGCTTCCTCGTTCTCCATCCAGACGACCACGACGTGACTGATCGCTCCTGCCGAACCAGGCGACGGGGTCGGACTCGGTGTGCGCGTGGGGGCGGGGGTCGGACTCGGCGTGCGCGTGGGGGCGGGGGTTGGACTCGGTGTGCGCGTGGGGGCCGGGGTCGGACTCGGTGTACGCGTGGGGGCCGGGGTCGGACTCGGTGTACGCGTGGGGGCCGGGGTTGGGCTGGGTGTCGTCGGATCGAGCACCGTCAAGGTTGTGCTGGCGATTGTCACCGCCTGGCGCGACGCTGGCTTGCCCTTCGTAGTCGGCTTGCCCTTCGTGGTCGAGATCGCCTGGACGCTATGGGTTCCGTAACTGGTACCAAGCGGAATCGTGAACGTACCGCTGAACGCACCCTTCCTGTCGGCGTGAAAGCGGAGCAGGCTGGCTGATCCCTGAAGCAAGATATCGCCACGCACGCCTGGATCGAATCCGACACCGCTGACGACTACAGAGCGTCCCGGCGCGGCCTGCGCAGGTGACAGACTGAGCGTTGCGCCTCCGGCGGCGACCAAGAGCAGTGGGATGATCAAAGCGGGCAGAAGGCCTACCATGACGACGGTTGCGAGCCTGTCGGCGAGACTAGAGGATGAGCTCATCGGTCGTCGCCGAATGGCTGGCCAAGGAGGTCGTTCGGGGGCACGAGTCGAGATCGGAAGAGACTTCGTTCGCATGGTGATCATCTCCGCATCGCGTTTTCACGCTCGGCACGCGGAGGTCACGTGCCCGTGATGCATCCATGCTCGCCCCTCTCACCTTCGACGCTAGTGGCCCCATGGTCATTACGGAATGGCCCTATTCACCCCATGACCCTCCCTTGCTGCACCGCTCCGTAAATGCCCGAGGCGTGCCCGATCGCTCGTCGCCTGAGCCATGACGATGGACTTCGGGGCCACGGACCGACCAGCTGACCGCAATAGTGGTCCTACGTCTCCACCAGTCAGCCCTGAACAGGGGTCCGGAGCCGACCGCTCGCTCGTTCACGGTTGCGCTGCTCTGACCACACCTAGACGCGTCGTCGCTTTGGGTCGGGCATCTGCCCTCATGCTTCGACGAGGCGATGGGCCAGCCATCGTTACCGAGGGCGGGATATAAACCCACTGATAGCGGCCTGATAACGCACCGTCGCTACAGTGGCCGCATGCAGATCAATGACGCGATCGTCCAGGAGTTCACAGCTCGCGCCGAGCCGTTGTTGGAGCTACCCAGCCCCTGCACCTATTGCAGCTCGTCCGCCATGTCATGGGAGTACTCCAGCAGCCTACTTGACGGAGCCACGGTCATCGAGGCCACGGCGGTGTGCCTGGCGCACCGGAAGAGCGATCACCGTGCGCGCGGGGTTGGCTGAAGCTTCGCAAACGTCGAGCAGGAATTGTGAAGCCCGGGAGCACCAGGCCCGGAGAGAGCTCTGTCGCTGACTGACTACTACCTTCGTAACAACCGGGCAGCGCCCTCAACAATCTTGATCCCCAAGCACGGCGGAGGGGGTGCAACGATTATGGAGGTTTCGTTAACTCAACTCGAGTCGCCGAGCCTCGCGGGGACCGCGGGCCGATCGCGCAGCATGCCCATGGCTCGCAACCGGAGCCTGAGTACCATGAGCAGGGCCTCGCGCATGATCGCGCCACTCATCTTCGACTGCCCAAGCTGACGATCGCGAAACGCAATCGGTAGCTCCGCGACACGTGCGCCACTGCGGTGCGCAAGCCAGGTCATCTCGATCTGAAACCCGTAGCCCTGCGCGTAGGCAGTCGACGCCAGAAGTCGCCGCAGCAAATCTGGCCGCCAAGCCTTGAAGCCGCCCGTGAGATCCCGGTACGGCACGAGCAGAACGGATCTGGCAAACAAGCTGCCCGAACGGCTGATGATTCGTCGACGCAGATCCCAACCCGGGGTCGAACCGCCGCGGACATAGCGGCTGCCGATCGCCAGATCAGCTCCGGCCGAAAGCGCCTCAAGCAGCCGGGGCAGGTCAGCGGGATCATGGCTGAAGTCACAGTCCATCTGGATCACGGCAGCAATGCCGGGTTGCTCCAGGACCTCCCGGAAACCAGCCCTGTAGGCCTCGCCGAGACCGGCCTTTCCGGGACGATGGAAAACTGACACGCGATCGTCGCCAGCGGCCAGTGCATCCGCCAGCTGCCCGGTCCCATCGGGCGAGTTGTCGTCGACGATGAGGGCATGTGCCAGGGGCAGGTTCGCTTTGATCGCTGCGACCATCGCCTCGATGTTGTCACGCTCATTGTAGGTTGGCAGCACGACCCATACAGCGCCCTCGATCGGCTCGTGCGATGGGTGCGAGATACCAGGACCAGGTCTGGCCACGGTGGGTTCCCCTCTGAGGAATTGGACTAGGACGAATGGACTACCACGGTACCTGTCGCCGACAACCCTGAACAGATCTCGGGCGACCTTTCTGGTGCGGCGAGACACCGCTTGGCTTCACCTGCTTGCGAACCGAAATTGCGCGTCAGAGACGCCTCAGACCCCGAGCGGTTGGGAAGGCGGTGCGCCAGGCGCAGAGACGCCGGCTCCTGCCGAGCCAGCGTCTCTCCTGTGTTCGTCTCTACGTGTCCCCGTTGGCAGGCGCGTTACGCCCGGCGCGCCCGCACGTTAAGGACGAACAGGGCGACGAGTGATGCAAGGAACACGAGCGCCGAAAACGGGACCCACGGGCCGTCCGCCGGCGCGCCGGTCGCGGTGTTCGGCACTCCTGCGGGAGTACCCCTGCCCGCCTGAACCGACTGCTCTGGCGAATGCGAAGCCGGTACCTTCGGGGTCGGCGATGGCGTCGGACTGCCCGTACCGGGGCTGACGCTCTGGGTCGGGACGGGGCTGACGCTCTGCGTCGGGACGGCGCAGATTCGGAAGTCGGCGCGCGCATTGTAGTACTTGTGCCGATCGAGGCCGGTTGCCGCTTCCTCGACCATGACCTGGATCTGGTTCGAGAAGCCCATCGACGACCCGGGAGCAAAGGTGACCGAGTATGGCACCGCAAGTGATGCATCGCTCGGCTGCATGACGGCGCCGACGAGCGCGCCCACCGACGTCTGCGAGACGATGCTCGCTCCGGCGTACACTGTGTCGCGCGCGACACGGACCCGAATCCCGACCGACGGCTGGTCGCCCGGCGGCGAGTGGCGGACGATCGTGATAAGACCGCTCACGGTGACATTTCCACCCGTGCCGGGCGTCGCGCACTGGGCCGTCTTAGTCACACCGACGCTGATCTTGCTGCCGCTCGATGGATTGGGCACCGAGCCGCCGCCGGAACAGAATCCGATCTTGCTCAACGCGCCGCCATCCGCGTCCTTCACATCGCTCGCCGCGATGGTGCCGGCCGTCTCGAGGGGGTCGCTCACGTAGTTGTGTGTGACGGAGCCGGCCGTGATCACGAGACCGGTGATCGCCGTCGCACTCCACCAGTGGGCGAGCATGCTGTCGCCCGAGACCACGACACTGTCCGCGCCGCTGCTCGTCCATGATCCGCTGTCGAACGCGAAGGTCGCGATCAGTGACGTTGTGCCCGGGCACCCTTCCGTCGCTGCCGGTGGGGACGACTCAGCAAGCGTCGGCACCCCAAAGGCGAAAAGCGCGAGAGCAGTGCCGAGGGACAGAGAATAGATGCGCGCGCGGGTTCGCGATGATTCCGAGCGTTTGCGTGTGTACATGGTCGCCAGTTTCTCCCCTTATGCCAGTGCCACCGGCGGATGGGATGGGTCTTTTCGCTGCCGGGAGCGAGCAGCACATGGTAGGACATTAGGTCGGCGCCGACCAGTACTTTGGGACGACATTTTCCCGAATCCGGTGCGACCCAGCACCGGGCAGGAGGCGCGGTGAGCCACGGGCGCTCATTTCTCGGGACAGCCCAGCATTGTCAGCCATGGTACTGGCATGAGACAATGGTCCCTGTCATCGCGCCTCGACGTGCCAGCCGGGGGAAAGGATTATCAATTGAACTCTCGACTGCCCGTGCGTGCCCGGGCAGCAGCCGTCGTTTCGACTGTCCTCATTCTTCTTCTCCAGCTGCCTCTCGGCTCCGTCGGGATCCAGCCTGTGAACGCAGCCACCGCGGGTCAGCTGCGCCGTGCGCCCTACCTGACCGACCTGGGCGCCACGACCGTGACCGTGAACTGGGCGACCGATACCTCGCAGACCATTGGCAGCATGACCTATGGAGTCGCGCCGAACTGCAGCACCAGCACGCAATCGGCAACGCGAACGTCGATCACCGTTGGTACGGTCGCCGAGTACCAGTGGACGGCGAACATCTCCGGGCTGAGCGCAGATACGAGCTACTGCTATCGCGTCTACTTCGGTACGACGGACCTGCTCGGCACGGACACAGCTCCGACCTTCAAAAGCCAGGTCGCGGCCGGTTCCGGCACCCCCTTCTCGTTTGCGGTCTTCGGCGACTGGGGGCAGGTCGACTCGACCGGCAGCAACCCAGATCAGGCCAACTTGATGCGACAGATCGCGGCAAGCGGTGTTCGCTTCGCCATCACCACCGGTGACACCGGGTATCCCGGCGGATCTCAGCTGACCTACGGGGATCTTCAGCAGAAAGGTGCCGACACCAGCGCGATCTATGGACCTGCATTCTGGTCGCTTCCGGGTCGGTCGGTGCCGCTGTTCAATACCAGCGGGAACCACGGTTTCGACAGAGCGTGGGGTCTTACTAACTGGCCGCAAGCCCGCACCGTGGCCGGTTCGAGCGGTCGCTATCAGATGGATACATACTGCTGCACCAACGGCACGGCATCGGCGAGCTATCCGAGCGCCTGGTATGCGTTCGACGCCGGAAATACCCGGTTCTATGTTCTGTCTGCAGCCTGGGCCGAGTTGAACGTCGGTACGGCCGATGCCTACAAGAACGACTACGACAACCACTGGACTGCTTCGAGTCCCGAGTACCAGTGGCTGAAGAACGACCTCGAGACCCACCCGACTGCCCTGAAATTCGCGTTCTGGCACTACCCTCTCTACTCGGACAATGCAACAGAGACCTCGAGCACCTATCTGCAGGGCACGAACAGCCTGGAGGGACTCCTCGCCAGCCACGGCGTCGACATCGGTTTCAACGGACACGCGCACATGTACCAACGCAACCGGCAACCCGCGGGCGGAATCATCACGTACCTCACCGGCGGCGGCGGCGCGAAGGTTGAGCCGATCGGCGGGAAGGGCTGCAGCGCCTTGGACGCGTATGGGATCGGGTGGTCGTACACCAGCAGCACCGGCAGTCGTTGCGGCGCGGCGGTGAAGCCTACCTCGCTCAGCCAGGTCTTCCACTTCCTCAAGGTCTCGGTGAGCGGCACGAGTGTCACGGTGACGCCCACCGATTCGCTCGGCCGGACGTTCGATGTGCAGACGTACAACTTCTCGACGGTCGCCGATACGCAGCCGCCGACCGCGCCGTCGGCACTCACCGCGACGGCGTCTTCCGCGAACCAGGTCAACCTGAGCTGGACCGCGGCGACCGACAACGTCGGGGTCACGGCCCATGACGTCTACCGCGACGGCGCGCTTCTCGCCTCGATCGGCAACGTCACCTCGTACACGGACTCCTCTGTCAGCGCGACAACCACCTACACCTACGCGGTCAAGGCCCGAGACGCAGCCGGGAACGCTTCACCAGCAAGCAACGGAGCCACGGTGACGACTCCGGCTCCGCCTCCGACGCTCACCTTCTCCGCCACCGACGACACCTACGTCCAACAGGCATCGCCCACGACGACCGCGGGCTCGGCGACGACCTTGCAGGTCGACAACAGTCCCGTGAAGCAGATCCTGATCAAGTTCAACGTCAGCGGGCTATCCGGCAAACAGGTCACCAGCGCCAAGCTGCGCCTCTACGACTCTGACCCGTCGCCCGCGGGAGGCGACTTCTACCAGACGGCGGACTCGTCGTGGACACAGGCGACCGCAAACTGGAACAACGCCCCCTCGACCGTCGGAAACCGGGTCGCTTCCCTGGGGTCCGTCACCGCCAGCACCTGGTACGAGGTCGACCTGTCGTCGATCGTCACCGGCGACGGTGTCATCAGCCTCCGCGTCACCTCGAACTCCTCGAATGGGGCGAACTACACGTCTTCGAACGGGACAGCTGCATTCAGGCCGCAGCTCGTCGTCACCTACGATGCGTCAACACCGACACCACCTCCGGCCCCCACCGGCCTGAGCGCGACCTCCGGCAACGCCCAGGTCAGCCTGAGCTGGACGGCGTCGAGTGGAGCCACCAGTTACAACGTCAGGCGCTCCACCACGAACGGCGGGCCCTACACGACCGTGAGCACGCCTGGTGCCGTCACCACGACGAGCTACACCGACTCCGGCCTGACGAACGCCACGACCTACTACTACGTCGTCACCGCGGTCAATAGCGCCGGTGAGAGCGGCAACAGCAACGAGGCCAGCGCCCAACCGGCTGCTGCTCCCACCAAGCCTGACCCGCCGACCGGCCTGAGCGCCTCAGCCGCTAGCGGCGACAAGCCGGTGAGCTTGACGTGGACCGCCCCGGCGGGGACAGTCGACAGCTACACCGTCAAGCGCAGCACGACCACCGGCACCGGCTACAGCAGCATCGGCTCAACGAGCACAACCAGCTTCAGCGATACCACCGCTATCGCCGGGCAGACCTATTACTACGTCATCACCGCCAGCAACACCGGCGGTGAGAGCGGGAACAGCAACGAGGCAACCGCCACGCTGCGCCCCGCCGCGCCCACCGGCCTGAGCGCCAACCCCGGCAATGCCCAGGTGACGCTGAGCTGGACCGGCTCGAGCGGAGCGGCCAGTTCGACCGTCAAGCGCTCGACGACGAACGGCGGGCCGTACTCCACGGTGGCGAGCGGCGTCATCGGCACCACCTATCTGGATACCGGCCTGACGAACGGCGCGACTTACTACTACGTCGTCAGCGCCACCAACACCGGGGGCACGAGCGGAGACTCCACGCAGGCCAGCGCCACGCCGCAGGCTGCCACGAGAACGTTCATCTTCAGCGATGGCTTTGAGACCGGGAACATGTCCAAGTGGACGAGCAGCGGCGGCCTGACGCTCGAGAGCACCCAGACGCACACCGGCACGTGGGCCGCCCAGGGAAACACGACGAACGGCGCGACGTACGCGAAGAAGACGCTATCCACGACCTACACCGACGGATACTTCCGCATCTACTTCTATCTCGCCCCGGGCTACACCAGCCAGGTGAACGTGTTGCGATATCGCACCGCCGCAGACGGCTCTCTCGGCTATCTGTTCGTGACAACCGCCGGAAAGCTCGCGCTCCGCAACGACGTCGGCGCCGTGACGACCACGAGCGCCACGAGCGTGGCGTCAGGAGCGTGGCACGCCCTCGAGCTGCATCTCACCACCAACGGGAGCGCGAGCTCGACGGAGGTGTGGCTCGACGATACGAGGGTGACGGATCTCTCTCTGACGGGACAGAACTGGGGAACGACCCCGATCGGCAGGATTCAGATCGGCGAGGTCCAAACCGGACGGACCTACAACGTCACCTTCGACGACGTGGCGTTCGATCCCGCGCGTGTCGGACTCACCCCCTAGACGATCAGCCGGCGCTAATGGGCGCGAGCTTGATGCTCCCCGTGACCGCGCGCGCTCGCCTAGGTCGTCGGCGCGTAAGCGCTGCTGAAACCGCTAGACGGCGCACGTCAACTTCACGGCGGTACGCGAAACCGCTAGAGAATGCTCAGCCGCCAATCAGTCGTCGGATCTCGTTGAGGTACGTTGCACCGTAGGTCGCTGACGGTTCCACGTAGGTGTTCTCAACAAACTCGTTCCAGCTGATGCCGAACCAGCCCTCGGGGTTGGATGACCGGTTGAGCCGCCAGACTTCGTCGAGCGTGCGCACGCCCAGGCGCGGCACGCACGCCGCCCCGCCATTCAGTTGGGTGTTGAAGCCACTGGTAAACGGTGCAAACCACGCCTTGCCAGCCGAATGGACCTGCTTGGCGAGTGATTGAATCTGGGAGCCCGACTGTGGGTTCTTCCACGGATCCTGGCTCGACCAGTAGTAGGCCGAGCCGTCCAGCCACTTCGCATCACGTGCCCAGCTAAGGTATGTCTCGTCCCCGACCAGAAAGAGATGAGACCGCTCGGCATCACCCACTGCCTGGACCGTGGCGATTGAATACTTGCGGCTTCCGACCAACATCACGACCGGCTCACCGCTGTACTGGTTCGCGAAGGCCCGACTCTTGGCATAGCGCCCGCGAAAATATTCCAGGTCGCCGATCACCTGACTGGCAGGACGCCCGTAGTTACCAAAAGCCTCGAGCGCGAGAGCCAGCCGGAAGGAGGTACCGTGGGCGGCATTGTACGCATTCACCCGAGATACAAGGAGATCGAGGCGTGCGTTGTATCCCGAGGAGCCGGGCGTCTGGTTGCTCGCGCCCGTCCCCTGCCAACTGACGACAAAGCCGGTGAGGTGGGCGGCAACCGCGGCGGCGATGTGCCGATCGAAGGTGGCCCCGTTGCCCTGGTCGTACAAACCCTCGCTGGGGACATCGACGATCGAGGCTCCGGAATATCGAACGGTGGGGCTGCAGCCGCTGGCATCCATGCCGCCAGGCGCTGATACGGGGACGGCGTTATATGGGTAGGCAGCACCTAGCTTGTCGTGCCAGTGCCGAGGAGTCCACCACAGGTAATAGAACATGTACGCGGTCGTGGGATGCGCGGCGCCAATGGTCGGCGGCGCCGTAGATGATGGCGTCGATGTCTCACGACGTGTCGACGTGGCCGACGGCTTTACGGACGACACTGCCCCAGGAGCAGGCGACTGCGTCGGATCAGGGGATTGCGGCGGCGAGTTCGGCTGCTTATCCCCGCCAGTCTTATCTGGTGTCTTGGAAAGCGGGGTTCCCCCCGGATCCCCCGCCTCCCCCACCGATAACTGCACGGCAGGGGCAGACGGTCTGCTCGATGCAAAGGGAGATCGAGCAGGCGCGTGCCCCGGAGATTCGACCGAAGAGGCTTGACTGATCGATGGGGTCGCCGCTTGATCGACTACCGCGCCCGGATTCAACAGCGCCGGCGCGAGAATAATGGCAGTCAGCCCGGCGACCCATGGCCGAATCGTTGTGTGTGGCTGATGCGGACGGCCGACCCTCGGCGGATGATCGGCTGTCGAACGTCGTCTTCGACCGGAGAACCTGATTGCTCGCATGGGCCACGCTGTCTGCAGGATTGGGATCGGGCGCAACCAGCACCATAGCGCCTTTCTTTGACCCGACTAGGGCCCATCCGTACCCTATCGCGCGGCGCAAGGTCGTGTGCAGTCAGGCTGGGCGTCGCCTTACGCGATATACGATCGCCCCCAGCGCGAGCAGCAACCCAAGCCCCGTCACGAACGAGAGGAGCAGCTGCGGCGCCCACTCGTCCCGCGGAACTTCGGATGAGTCGATCGGGCCGGCGACGAGGCCAGGTGTCGGGGTGACCTCCACACTTGGGGGTGGCGACAGCTCGGCAGATCCCCCGCCGGTCAGCTCCCGGGTGACATCGAGGTACAGTGATCCGTACGAAACACTGGGCTCGATGTGAGAATTTTCGCTGAACTCGTTCCAACTGATGATGCCCATGGCGGACGGATGGCTGTCCGCGGCAACCTTCCATGCAGCGCGGTATGTTTCGCCATCACGGCGGTCGATCGTGCTCGTGCCTCCGATTAACCGGGCATCGAAACCAGGAGCTGCAGGTGCGATCCATCTGCCGCCATCCGTCAACACAGCATGCGCCAGATCGTCGATCCGCTGCTCGTACCCCGGTGTTTGCTTGGAATCGCCAGAGGACCAGTAATAGGCGTCGCCATCGAACATGGCCGCCCGCCTGCTGTAGTCCGCCGCGCTTCGCTCAGAGCCAAGAAGCATGAGTGGATCAGGCGCCCCGAGGCCGGCGCGCACCATGCCGATGGCGTTGTCTGTGAACTTCCAGGTGCCTGACCAGATCACCGCTGGACGTCCGAACACGTCGAATACCGGATTGCCCGCATATTTCCCTGTGAACCATGAGAGATCATCTAGCACGCGCTTGGGGTCGATTGGATTGCGATCGAAGTCGAGCCCTTGATACAGCAAGATCAGTTTGAAGTTCTGTCGCCTTGCCTCGTTGACGAGCCGCTCGAGTGGCACATCCAACCGGGGTTCGTGCTTCCAGCTGACAATGAATCCGTCGATGCCTGCTTGGCGCGCGAGCCGAATGTGCTCGGCGATGATCGAGGGATCAGAGCTCGAGTACCTCCCGAGATTCGGCAGATCGGTCTTGGCACGATCCCAGCTTCCGGTCGTGAACCAGATGTAGTAATAGGCAAACACCGGCACATGACTGACGCCCGGTTCTGCTGGCGGCGGCGCTTGAGGGAAAATCCGAGCACCGCCCGCGAAAACTGGAGATGCCACGAACAGAACGACTGCGATAAGAGCGCCAGCTGTGAGTGAAGGCAGGAGCGCGGATGAGATCTTGCTCCGCACCATCGGGCTCACGACTCGACCCGCGCGCCACAGCCGGAGCAGAATTCGGCGCGTGCCGATATCTTGCGTTTGCAAACAGGACATGAGCGACTCGCTCCCGGAAGAACCGGTCCTGTCCCTCCCCTCCGAGAGGCCTGCTTGGGGACGCGCGCGGCAAGCGGCACCGCCTCCGACGGCGGTCGCGAAGCGCCGCGGTGGCCGACCGTCCGACTCAAAACGTCGGCAAGCGATGGGGCTGCCGAGGGTGCATCGTGTGCGCTTTCGGCTATCACCGAATGCCGTTTGGAGACACGGCTCCAGGGTTGGGTCAGCACACGTCCGACTGCATTGAAGCGTCGCCAGGGCCTCACAACATTGCGCCGCTTTCGCGCCCGGCCGGCGACCACAGCGGTAGCACCCCGTGCGGTCGTGAGGATGGAGCGTGGGACAGCAACAGCCCCGCTGCGGACTGCCCGCTGCGGGACTGAGCCGATTTGCCAGAGCGCAGAGCGGGCCTTGTCAATGCGCGAACGAACAGTCCGCTGACCAGCCTGTCGGAGGCGTGCCAACGCGGTGTCCGCCGACTGCAACCTGGCTGCGCTCGCGTGTCGCACCCAGATGCCAGATGCTTGGAGCTGATTGCGACGACCGAACCAGAGCAGCGCCGCGAGCGCGGAAAAAATGAACGTGGCAAACAGACCGATATCGGCGTACGTGATCACACGAATAGACGCGACCTGGTCTCGAGACAAGACGACCGGGGTGGGCGCGCCCAAACCGCCCGCATGAAGCCGCAAGGTGTAGTTCCCGCGTGGCAGCCGCAAGAACTGAGCGCCCGCCGCTTCCGTCAGTTCCACATCGCGAATGCTTCCGTCGGGGTACTCGAGCTGTAAAGACCCACTGATCTGGATCCCAAACAACGCGTCGTGCGCCTCAACTGACAGGTCATAAAGCAGCACCTCAACCGTCGACACCCCCGCGGGCCTTGGATCGACACGCTGCTGTCCGCGGTTGACGACATTTGTCCCCTTGATTTCGACCTTGAGGACACGCCAATTACGCGGGGAATTTTCAAGTCCGGTCGCCCGCTGAACAGCCGTCCCCGCCTCAAGCCACACGTCTTGGTACTCAGTTAACGCGAGCTCGGTCCCACCAGTGCTCGTGAGGGTCAGCGACTCGACGTCCCGGCGGTCGACTGGCCTTCCGTTTGTGTCTCGGAATTGGAACGAAGCCCGATAGGCGATGTGCAGTCCAACCTGCAGCGACGCGTCGCCGTCAACCACAAACGGTCGAGTCGGCGCGAAGACGTTGTCCCCCCAGCGGATAAAGTCGGCACGGACGTCCGGACCGATCGTCTCCCCCGTGCTCATCGCCAACGAATACCTGCCCAGCTTGGGAACGTTAAAAGTGGCGATGCCGCCTTTCGTCACGGTGTGGAGCTCTCCGAGGGTCACCGAGATATTGTCCGATGCAGGAACAGTCTCGATCGTTATGCGCGCCGGCCTCACATCCACGATTGCCGAAGCCGACGATGCGCCCAACGCTGAGCTGCCCGCGAATGCGACCGTCAGCCTGGCGAGATGAGCAACTGCGAGCTCACCGCGGCGCACGGGAATCTGCGCCCGCCCGCTACCGTCCACGCTCGCGGTCCGCAAGCGAACGCCATCAAGCATCAGGACGAGCAGTCGCGAGGCCACCGGCTTGCCATCGCTGGTGAGCTGCGCCGAGACGGAAACTTCCTCGCCAATGACCGCGGCCTCTGGCACCCGAATGCTCACCGCGCTCGGAGCAGGAGCTGCAGCTCGCGCCGTCGGAGCGGACAAGCTCGACGCAAGGCACAGAAAAAGCGCGCCCGCGGCGACCCTGAAAGCCCGCAGACCGAAACTAAACGCGAGGGGTCGGGATGCAGTCACGACGCTGCTCTTGAACGACCCCTGAGCCGCCGCCAAAGACCATCGTATGGAATGAGCAACGACACCAAGCCAAGGATGAACAGTATGACCACGACACCGTATGCCGCGACAAGAATCAAGCGTGAGGGTCCTGAAGGCGAGGACGAAGGCGCGTACGTGCCGTCCGGAAACCTGGGTGGCGTCGGCTCGCCGCTGAAATCGAGCGCACTTGCGATGCTGTTCGCCGACGCGTCTCTGGCAGTCAAGGGGTCGACGCGCCAGTTGTCCTCGATAAATTTGAGGATCGAGGTGTAGTCATAGGTCGTGTGGTCGATCTCGCCGTGACGGGAATATGGCGAAATGAAGATCGCGGGCACGCGGAACCCGTAGCCGTCGGCGTCGACCTGGGGCGGCGGCACATGGTCGTAGTAACCACCCCAGTCATCGTGAGTCAGCACAAACATGCTCGACACCCACGCGTCGCTTCGCATCAGGGCCGTGATCAACGAAGCACCAAAGTTCTGCCCGGTCGTGACATTGCCTGGCGGATGCTCACTGGATCCGCTGGGAACGACGTACGAGACGGCAGGCAACGTGCCCTCGTCGAGGTCGCGGAAATACTCGGACAGATCCACGATATGCGCTCGCAAGGAGGGTGTATCGAGGAACCGGGGGAACGCGAGCAGCGGCGCCCAGGTGACCTGCGGTCCGTGGTTGGTGCTCGATCTGAACGTCACGTCGGGGTCGTAGTTCTGAATGTACATCTTCCATGAGGTGCCTTGGGCTTCCAGGCGATCGAAGATGGTCGGTATGGAAAAGCCTTCTTGCGGTATTCCACCGTGCCCACCGGATTGCGCCGCCACCCAATAAATGTGGTTCGTCTGGCTCGCCCCCAGCGCCGAACTGAAAAAGCGGTCGCCGAGCGTGTAGTCGCTCGCCAGATTCCAATAAAGGGGTAGATCATTTCCGTCCCAATAGCCCATCGGTGCGCGCGGATCCAGATTGCGCTGGGTCTGGGCGACGACGAAGCCATTCATCGCTCCCTTATTGAAGGCGACGCCCGCCGTTGCTCGACTGTGGTCGGGATCGGAGGTGCGCGGGACCTCAACGTGATACGGCTCGACGCATGACCGATCCCTACCTGTCAGATCGACTGGTATGCATACGCCCGCGGGGATCCCATCCGCACCGGGGAATGTTCCGAAGTAATTGTCGAACGTGTGGTTCTCCTGCATCAGCACCACCAGATGCTCGATGGGCGTCGTAGTCTCATCGGCTCCGCTGGCTGACGACGGAAGAACAAACATGCAGAGCAGAAGTGCGAGGCCGTTTGCACCGCGGCGGATCATGGCCGGACCTCGTAGACCTTGACCACGGTCTCTATGCCTTCCGTCCCGTCAGATCTCCGCACCGTCGCGCGCTGCTCGTAGACGAGCCGACCGTGATATTTCGCCACGTAGCGCATCAGAACGCGCTCAAAGAACTGAGAGCGCGATGAAGACCAGATATCCCACGCGAGATACTGAATCCGCAGCGTGCGGATCTCGTTGTCTGGGTTCTCGATGGGATCATATGCGGGGTTCCGATGCAGAGGATTGGGACTGACGCTCAGCCCTCGGGAATGACGATGGCCGTAGAACTGAATGAGATTTGATAGGGTGGGGCCGATCGTCATGAAATCCGCCCCTTCAGGAAGATTATCAGCTATCCACTCTCCTGCCTCGCGGCCGCCTGGCAGGCCGCCGGTGCCGGCCAATGATCCGGCCGCGCCGCCAGATCCGAGGCCCGCAAAAGTGGGCAGGGCAACGCTCGCAAGAAGAACTGCGCACAAGATGGCCGCGGTCGCCGGTCTGACCAGGTCCAGATGAATGCTGCGCACGGACTCGAGTCGCGCTGCAAAGGTTATGGCGATGACCCCGATGGCGCGTATCGCCAAAATGATGAGCGCCGGTACGATGGGAAGCAGGTACTGATACCCCTTCACCGGCCAGAACTGGTAGAAGATCAACGGTACGAAGATCCAGGAGAGCAACAGACGATCCTGCCATCCGGCGCGCTGCACGGCAATCAACACGCCCACGATCGCGAGGATCAGAAGAATCGGCCCAAGGGCGCCGGGCAGCAGCTCGGCATAAAACGTGAATGAGTGGTTCGGACGTCGAAGCAGTTGCCACAGAAGGAACGAGCGCGCCGTGTCGGAAGCTCCACTCACGAGAATCGAAACGGGATACGGCGAAACGCTGACCACCAGAATGCCGAGGGCAACCGCAACGCGGCGCCAGCTCAGCCTGACGCGAGGCGTCATGAGAATGAAAGCCGCTGCGACTGGCAGAACCAAGATTGCCGTCTCCTTGGCCAGGAAGGTCAGGCCGCCGGCGAAGGCGGACAGATAGAGATACCGGGAACGGGACGTCGCGGTGAAATGCGCCAAAAGGAGCATTGAGAGCAGGAAGAGCGTCGTCTCAGGGCCGTCGAGAATGACCTGTCTCGTCACCGCAACGTGGTACGGCAGGACGGCAAGCACCGCCGCCGCTACGACGCCGATCCATCTCGAGTAAAGGAGCGTCCCAAGCAGGTAGATCAGCGGAATCGCGAACAGGCCGAGGACGACGCTAAGCAGCCGGGCCGCGACGTCGCTAACTCCGATCGAAAAGACGCCCGAGAGAAGAAACTGTACGAGCAGCGGATGCGCACGGAAGATCGCAAAGAATGTTGCGTAGTCGCCCGCGCCGGCGAGCGCCGCCGCCTGCCCGGCATAGACCGCCTCATCGCTATTGAATCCCACAGCGCCGAGCGTCCAGACGCGAACCGTCGCACCGACGACCACGGCCATACTGACGCCAAGCGCGGCGATCCAATCGGCACGGTGCACGAAAACCCTCGGCAGCGCGGGAGGTCGCGAGAGGTCAGCCACCCGTCACCGACCCTGAGCGGGGTCCACGCGGCCAACGCGGGATGAGCCCGCGCAACGACAAATCAACGCGCAGAGCTGGACGGCGCCTTAAGAACCCGCATCGTCTCATCGTCCACAGTCAAGACCGGGATCGCGACGGTATTGCTGGTCTCCATCTCGTCGTCCGTTGACCGGAAGATGTCAGGTAGCACCTCCGCCCACTCGTGACCGGGGACCCTCAGACGCCAAAGATTCGCACCCGACACCGCTGCCCGTAACAGCTCGACCTCTCGCTTTCGGAGCGACTGGTAGTCCATACCATCCAACCGAATGTGTGGTGCGAATGTGGCGAAGGGAGGGAATGCATAAGCATCGTCGGTGTTCTCAATGAGCTGGGTCACCGCGGGGTCGATCGCCACCCTCTCACGCATCTCCTCCCCGCGCTCCATCAGCACCACATGACCGATGGGAGCGTCCTGTCCGATCTCGCAATTCAACAGAGTGCTGATGTGGTACTTCGGCGGCGGAATGACGAACTGGACGATCGAGTTCACCGACATGATCGGTAGGTTCAGACCCCCGAGAAAGCGACCAACCGACCGGCCAGACTTCGAGTGCAACCGGCTCTGGAGCGCGAGAATCACACGCTGCCGTGCTGGGATTTCACCACCACGAATTGAGGACATGGTGTGGTAGCTGAGCGTCATTGGCTTCGGATAGCAGATGGCGCGACCGTCCGGAGCAATGATGGTCATGTCATCGCTGAGAAACTCGTAACCGTGATCGCGGACCAGGCGGATGACAGTGCTCGTCTTGCCCGTATCGGTCTGTGCGGAGAGCAGGACAGCGCGGCCTTCGACGATCATCGACGCAGAGTGCAGCAGAACATAGCCCCGTGATACCAGCAGGAATCGGAGCAGCGCTTCAATGACGTTGGTATAGAGGACATGAGGAGACTTCGCCAGCAGCGGGGCGACCTCAACCTCAATCGGATTGCCCAGCCTGATCCGAAAGTTCGCGCCGGCTGCGCCGAGCTGCTCAAGGTAGGTCAGGTTGTCCCGGGTCGTGCGGAACCGTGCTCGTCTCGAAGGGAGAGCTCCGACACGCATCACGCGGATGCGGATGTCGGCCCACCCGGTCGGCTCTGCACGGAAGTACTCGAGTTCCGGCAGCTTAACGTCCGATTCCATGGAGAGCACGCCTGCGATATCGTAATTGTGCCGCGCGACACGCCGCGGAGCGATCGAAATTATAGGTCGGACACCAAGCGGAATCTCAGCCGGCTCCGGTCTCAGTGGGAGCTCTGCCGGAGCCTGCGCCGCCTTCCAAATCCACCCGTCTGCAAGCGCGTAGCGGACCACGAACAGGCACGCAAGTGTGATCAGGTTAGCTACCAAGGGATGGATGAGGAAGACCGTTGCCAAGAACCAGAGCAGCGGAACGCGCAGCAGGAGCGTGGCGTTATTTATCGCCAGAAAGATGGAGAACCGCGACCAAAGCGAAAGCTGCGAAGGCCGGTCAGCAAAGGCCCAACGCTCGGTGCCTACGAAGTTCCACGTCGAGGAAAATTGGGTCGCAATGATTGCTGCGAACAAGTAGTCGACACGAACGACCTCAGTCAATCCCGCAAAGGCGACCTGGTTGATAGCGATCCCCGACAGCCCGACAAGCGCAAAGCGAAAGGCGTAGGCTGGCAGCCGAACCTTCGGAAAGGGTACAGAAACCATTGTAGTGGGGCCCCTCAAGTCGCCCGGCTGCCTTCCCTACAGCGAAGCGAGTACGCGAAAGATAGATAGGTTGAGGGCAATCACCGATCGTCGACGAAAGCGTCGGCGGGAAGGAGGTCGAGCGAGTTCGAACCTTAGTACTTTCGGCGGCCAGCGTCAATCCAAACGTACCCGCTTGCGTTGACTGAGATCAACAATGCGGAAATGCAAGGAGGAAGACGACACCAATGACTTGGATGACCGATCGTATCGATAAGTTGCGGTCACGGCCCTCACGAAAGTCTGGTTCGACAGACGAGGCGTCGAACGCCGAACTCACTTGCTCGCAATGCACCGCCAAGGCGACGGGATGGGTGTACCAGACGGCCGCTGTCGATGGCGTCGACGTCATCGACGGTTTTCCCGTCTGCCCGAGTCATGCACTGACGCTGGCGCGAGACGCGGCTGGTTAGGGTCCAGCTCGGCGCGGCGACTGGCCATCGCGAGCTGCATCCGCGCCCGAGCCCGGCAGACACGCGAGCCATTGCGTTTCGACAACGGTGTGTGCGATTATGACGAGGGTCTGGTCCGATTGACGGATCGGGCAGGCGAAGCATGAACGGGGACGGCGGTTGAGGCGGCCACAATCCAAGCGAGCCACTGCTGCTGTCGCGACGCTGGCACTCCTTGCCGCGCTGCTCTCAGGAGCACGCTTCGCGGACCGCGCGCAGGCGTCCAGCCTATCCTTCGCCCCCGCCGCGGATACATACCTGCAGCAGTCTCGGCCTGACAGCACCGCGGGGACCGCATCGACCCTCCAGGTCGACGGCAAGCCGATCAAGGATCTGTTGCTGAAGTTTCAGGTGTCCGGCGTTGGCAGCGGGCAGGTGTCCAATGCAGTTCTTCGCCTGTACGCGGTAGACGGCTCAAAGGTGGGTGGCAGTTTCACGCTGACCGACACGAACTGGGCTGAATCGACGGTCACCTGGCGGACAGGACCCGCCGCAGGCATGGCAGTTGGGTCGCTGGGAGTCGTCTCTGCCGGCCAATGGTGGGAGCTAGATGTAACCAAAGCAATCGCTGGCGACGGCCTCGTGAGCTTTAGGGGATCGAGCTCGTCGAGCGATGGCGCAGACTACGCCTCGAGAGAGAGCACCAACGGCCACGCGCCGCAGTTGGTCATCTCGTACGCGTCGGCGGCAACAGCGACAGCCATTCCGACGTCGAGTCCCACAGCCACGCCGGCCCCGACCCCCACAGTCAGCCCAACACCCACTCCGCTTCCGTCCCCTTCACCGACGCCCAGTCCAACCCAAGGCCCAACGCCGGCACCTCGCGATCCCGTCGTGGTGGCAGCTGGCGACATAGCCTGTGACCCCAGCGACTCTGCCTTCAACGGGGGCGCCGGCACCGCTACCGCTTGCCAGCAAGCGGCGACAGCAGGCTTGATCGCCGCCGCGGCACCTGATGCAGTGCTGCCCATGGGGGACAACCAGTATCTTGACGGGACGCTATCGACGTACCAGGCCTCCTACGACCTCAGCTGGGGGCAATTCAAGTCCCTCACGCGACCAGTCCCCGGAAACCACGAATACCAGACGAGCGGCGCTGCCGGCTATTACGACTACTTTGGAGCATCTGCGGCCGATCGAACCAAGGGCTACTACAGCTACGACCTCGGGACATGGCACGTCATCGCCTTGAATTCAAATTGCGCTCCCGTCGGCGGATGCAACGCTGGCTCTCCCCAGGAGCAATGGCTGCGCGCTGACCTCGCGGCCCATCCTGCGGAATGCGTCATGGCCTATTGGCATCATCCGCGCTTCAGCTCCGGTGAGCACGGCAACACGCTCGACATGCAGACCTTCTGGCAGGACCTGTACGCCGCGGGAGCGGACATCGTCCTCAGCGGCCACGACCACGACTACGAGCGATTCGCACGACAGGACCCGTTCGGTACCGCCGACTTGATGGGACTTCGACAATTCGTCGTCGGGACTGGCGGCAAGAGCTTCTATGGCTTCCTAGGAATCCAACCGAACAGCGAGTTTCGACAAGCGAATGCCTTCGGCGTTCTGAAGCTCACCCTCGGAACGGGCGCATTCACTTGGCAGTTTGTCACTGCGCCGGACGCAAGGGCCGTCGACAGCGGTTCGGAGACTTGCAAGCCGGCCGTCCAAACGGACACGTCTCCGCCGAGCGCGCCCACCAACCTCACGTCAGTTGCGACAACGCCAACCAGCGTCGCACTCCAATGGACAGCCTCGACCGACGACACCGGGGTGACAGCGTACGAGCTCAATCGGAACGGACAACCGCTCACCACGCTTGCAGTCAACTCCTATACCGACACCTCGGCGTTTCCCGAGACGAGCTACACGTATGCGGTTCGTTCCCGCGACGCGGCGGGCAACTGGTCGCCGCTCAGCTCTTCAGCGACCGTCACGACACCTGCCGCGACAACCGCGCCGCCGCTGTTCGCCGACGGATTCGAGACAGGAGACCTTCGCGCCTGGTCGTTCTCTACGGGCCTCACCGTCGAGGCAGAGGACTACTGGAGCGGCCAATACGCTGCGCGAGGTCTGACGGACATTGGCGCCACGTACGCATACCGGAGCCTGGCGGCTACATATTCGGAGCTCTACGGCCGGGTCCACTTCAAGGTCATAAGCCAAGGCGCCAATCCCGTCACCATACTGAAACTGCGTACCGCGACGGGCTCATCGGTCGTGGCGGTCTACAGATCGAGCAGCGGCAAACTCAGCCTGCGCAATGACGCCGGCGGCATCACCACCTACAGTGCCACCGACATTACGCTCGGTAGCTGGCATGAAGTTCAGCTGCGCGCACGGGTGAATGGCGCGTCGGGCGAAAGCGAGATCTGGTTCGACGGCGTGCGCATCGCCGACCTCGCAGTTACCCAGTCGCTTGGCACCACGCCACTCGGTCGACTGCAAATCGGTGAAAGCAGCACCGCACGCGTTTATCAGATCATCCTCGATGACGCCGCGGTGTCCACGACGCTCATCGGAGGCTGACGCTCTGCTACCAACCGCCGCGCCGGGAGTGAGCATCTACTCGACCTACAGGAACGGCACCTATACGCCACTCTCTCCGGCACTAGCATGGCGAGTCCGCACGTCGCCGGATCAGTGGCGCTGTACCTCCCCGATCACCCTGAAGCTACTCCGGAAGCCGTTCGCAGCGCACGAAGGCGATGGGTGAACCCATAGCCACGAACTTCAATGGCGAGTGCGGATTGGCGACGACGAAAGGCAAGACGACGAAGGCGAAGGTCAGCCACACGGACTCGCTCGTTCGCCATCCGGAGGTTGTGATCCGCGACGATACGCTCTAGGCAAGCGCCTGGGCATCGAGCCTCAGGATGCAACGTGGATGTCAGCTACAGCTAGTGCCGTAGGTCTCGTCATTGACCGTCCCCGACTGAAGCGCAAATGTGCACGTTGTCGAGAAGCTGCCCTGGCTGATGGAGATCGTCGCACTGGTATACGAGATGTCCGTGAACGCCGCCGTCCAGTTGTCATTCGGGCAGCCAGCCGCCGCGGCCGTGGGCTGAGCCGGCTCGCTGGCCGTCAAGTTGAACTTCAGGTTCCCGTTCTTATCCGGCGTTAAGGTAAAGTCACCGCCGGAAGTCGCTGGGACTGCCGGGTTCTGGCCTGGGGATTGGTTTCCACCCGGGCTGGTACACGTCGTGGGACCTGTCCCGGAGGCTGTGATACTAACTGGCGGCACGATGAGTTAGAGGCAGAAAGTGGTTTCGCTTCTCGATGTGTTCCTCCGTCGATCGCCGCGGCTCGGTGCGGCTTTCCAGCGCGCTTCCCCGTCAAACGCGCGCAGATCCCCTCCCTGGGGCACAGGGATTGCGGGCGCGGCAAGAGCAGGGCAACCGATGGCAACGGCCGCGCGGGAGGGCCTATGGCGGCTGGGCAGCGCGCCTATGGCCAGGGCCGAGAGAGCTTGAACAACCGACCAGCGCCTGACCGGACACTCGGGAAGCCCTTGGTGTGCCGACGCTAGTACTGAAGTACTGGGTGCGTCAATCCGTACAAGTACTGATTTCTTAGTCAGTACTCAGCATCGAGCTCAGGCCGGCCAGCAGCTTTGAGCGCGCCATCATCGGCCCAAGGCCGGCGTCGCGAGCGGCGGCGTGCGCCTCGAGATCGGTATGCGGGCCGAACAGCAGGATCCGCGGAGTGACCGAGGACGCCGAGTGCCGCCAAGCGACGAGGCGCTCAGCCCAATCCGGCTGTCGACTGCCCCAGTCGACGAACAGCAGATCAACCGATTCAGGGGGCGGCAGCTCGCCCGCGGTGTCAATGCGCACGACCTCAGTTCCTGCTCGCGACGCGGCCGCCAGGATGCGGCTCGCGGTGATCAGGTCGCTGACGAGCGCGACGACCCTCACTTGGGAGGCGCGGTCACAGAATCGGCAGGCGGTGGCGCAGCCGATACTCGCGGCGAGGCAAAACGGTTGAGATCGGCGTTGCCGTTGTAGTCCGGATGCCCGTTCGCATGGTTGATCCCATTGGATGGCGGCGCGTGCCCGTTCATTCCGTTCCCGTTCGGCGCGGCCACATGACCGCTGCCGTAGTCTTGGATGAAGCGCGCGATGTGCATCGGGTAGATCCCGACCACGACCGGGGCTCGCACCTCGACCGACATCTCGAGGCCAATCTCGTCGCGCATCCATAGCTCCTGCAGCTTGGCCGTTTCGCGCTCGGGCAGCCCCACGAACACGGTGGTGCGGTCGCGGCGCAGTGAGCAGACCGCATCGGGCTCGTCGGCGCAGAAGCGTCTTCGCAGCTCCGCGACGGTGACGTATGGACGGGTCGTGATGAATCGGCGAAGACTCGAGGTGCTCGGCCGCTTGCTGACACTCATGGCTATCCGGGGAGTCTACCCCGCTCGCCCGACCGACGCAGAACCGACGTCAGCGCTTCTCGCCGAAGACGCTGCGCAGCACGAACAGGATGTTCGCCGGCCGTTCGGCGAGGCGCCGCATGAAATACGGATACCACTCGGTGCCGTACGGCACGTAGATCCGCAGCCGATACCCCTGCTCCAGCAACTGTCGCTGGAGATCGCGCCGGATGCCGTACAGCATCTGGAATTCGAATCGGTCATGACCGATCCCCCGCTCCTTCACGAAGGCGGTCACGGCCTCGATCATCGCCGGATCATGCGTGGCGATGGCGGGATGCGCATCGGCCTCCAGCAGAAGCTCTGAGATCTCGACGAAGTATTGACCGATGACCTCACGGTCGTGCCAGGCGATCTCGGGCGCCTCCGCGTAGGCGCCCTTGCAGATGCGCACGCGGATGCCTTCGGCTGCCAGCGCAAGCGCGTCGGCCTTTGACCGATGCAGGTAGGCCTGAAGCACCACCCCAACGTCGTGGCCTTGCGCACGCAGGCGCCGCGTCACCTCCAGCGTCCGCTCGGTGTGCGCGGATCCCTCCATGTCGATGCGCACGAAGATGCCGAGACGCTTGCCCGCCTCGACGACCGGTCGCATGACCTCCACGCACATGTCGATGCCGAGGTCGAGGCCCATCTGGGTCAGCTTCAGGCTGACGTTGGCGTCCAGCTTCTCGGCGGCGATGCGGTCGATGGTGGCGACATATTCGTTGGCGGCCCGATCCGCCGCGGCACGGTCATCGACGCTCTCGCCGAGCACATCGAGCGTCGCCGTTGCGCCGCTGGCGTTGAGCGCGCGGACGGCCTCGACCGCCTGGTCAAGGGTGGTGCCGGCGACGAATCGCAGCGCGACGCGCCGCAGCAGCGGGGCGTGGAGCGCGACGCCTGCCAACCAGCGGCGGTTGCTGAGCCACAGGAATGAGGCGCGCAAGGCTGAGGCGAGCATCGCCGCTGAGTGTAGTCAGCTGGTCAGCGGTAATTCCGCGGGAGCTGGTAACACGCTGCGAGCCCTTGTCTGTCGCTCTCTCGCTGAGCCTACCGCAGTCGAAAATTTGGTCCGACCAGAAAGCCGCGCAACAGATGGACCCTCGCAACCGGACTGCGGAACAGCCATGACCCCACGTGACGATGGTCCTGCTCAACCACCCGTCGTGCCCTGCTAGCGTGCCTGGTATGCCGGACAACGTGGAGCTGCTCCGCACGCTACTCGCGGCGGCGGCGCTCATCGCCACCACCGCCCAATATGCAGGTCTCATCCGCCGCCGGGAAGACGGCCGGCGCTGGCGTCGGAGGGAGGACGCCGCAGGACTCCAGGCGATGGTTCGCGTCCTGATCGCTGAATAGATCGGGCCGACTACGGGCAGGGCGCCTCATCGCACCCTATCCGATAAACGGGTCAGGCAGGACGATCGTGGGATGGTTTTCAGGGCGCAGTGGAGATAGGGTCACGCGGACTCCCCGAGACTATTCCGCACGCAGGTGAGATTTGAGATCTAAGGCACTGCCGCCCACTCTCCGGTCCACGCCGAGAGATCGCCGTACTGAGGTGCACGAGGCACCCGTACAGCGATCGAACGCGCTGCGAGCCTGGCTCGCCACGGCCGTGATGATCGCCCTCCTCCCGGCACTGCTCGTCCCGATGCTGGTCGTGACTGCTACGAACCCGCGCCTGACCGCATCACCGGCGAGGGTCGCCGCCGGCGCTACGGTTGCGGTCGCCGGGTCTGGATTCCCAAAAAACACGACCG
Organism: Candidatus Limnocylindrales bacterium; assembly: GCA_038320305.1. Classification (GTDB taxonomy): domain Bacteria; phylum Chloroflexota; class Limnocylindria; order Limnocylindrales; family CSP1-4; genus JALYGJ01. The sequence goes on from JBBQEC010000003.1 coordinate 27,172, forward strand.
GCACGATCACGCTCGATGGTGTCCCGACCGGTCTGGACTATCGCGCGGATGTGCGCGGCGCGTTCTCAGTGACGCTCGTCGTGCCTGCCGGTGCGGCTGCGGGCATCCACACGGTGGCGGCCACAATGGCAGCAGGACACCCCTCCAAAACGACATCAAAAAGCCTCGCGGTCATCATGGCCTCGGTCCCTCTCACCGTGGTCACCGCGACGCCGACGACGACGCCGATTCCCACGTCAAGCCCAACAGTGATTGCCAGCGTCGCAGCCACTGCAATTCCGACCGCGACCACCACTCCAGCCCCCACCACGACGGTTCCTGCCGCGTCCGCACCTGCGACTCCGACGCCCGCTTCCTCGACACCGCTCGTGTCGTATCAGCCGAGCCTCCCGCTGCGTGCGGCCTTCTACTACCCGTGGTTCCCTGAAGCGTGGACGCAGAAGGGAATCTATCCGTTCACCCACTATCACCCGTCGCTGAACTACTACGACAGCAGCAGCCTCACCGTCGAACGCGCGCACATCGCGGCGATGCAGTACGGAAATATCCAGGCGGGTATCGCGTCCTGGTGGGGCCAGGGGTCGATGTCAGATGGGCGCGTGCCAGCGCTCCTCTCGGCGGCGGCAGGTACAACCTTCAGATGGGCGCCCTACTACGAGGCCGAAAGCCTTGGAGACCCGTCCGCCACCCAGATCACGGCCGATCTTGGATACATTCGTGACCGCTACGCCGCCGATCCAAGCTACCTTCGTGTCCACGGGCGGTTCGTCGTCTTCGTATACGCGGACGGCAGCGACGGCTGCGCGATGGCGCAGCGCTGGCACGACGCGAATACGGTCGGCGCGTACGTTGTGCTCAAGACATTCAACGGCTACCGGACCTGCGCGAGCCAGCCGGACGGGTGGCACCAGTACGCTCCCGCGGTCGCCGCCGACTCTCAGTCCGGCTACAGCTACTCCATCAGCCCAGGCTTCTTCCTTGCGACGGACCCCACACCCCGACTCGCGCGGGATCGCACCGCATGGAACGCGTCGATCCGCGCGATGGTCGGGAGCGGTGCTCCGTTCCAGCTCGTCACGACGTTCAACGAGTGGGGCGAGGGCACGAGCGTGGAAAGCGCCACAGAGTGGGCGAGCGGCTCCGGCTATGGGGCATATCTCGATGCCTTGCACGCGAACGGCGTGACGGCCTCGGCACCATAGCCAGGCGCGCCGCCAAAGGAACGTCTAGCGAAAGAACTCGGACATGGTCGAGGCGTTGGCGTCGTTATTGGTCAGCGGCGGAAGCCCCCACGCAGCTTCGATCGTTTTCAAAAGGGAATAGTGGTTGTAGCTCGTCGACGACCGATATCCCGGTCTCACGGACGGCCCGATCAGGATCGTTGCGACCTTGTTGACCGTGGTGAAGTCATCCTCGTCCCACGTGATCACCAACAGCGAGTTCTGGGTCTTCCACGCGGGCGAGTTGAAGATCGTCGGCAGGTTGGCCTTCAACCAGTTATCTCCGGTCGAGACCGAGCAGTCGTGCATGTCGTTGCAGAGGTTGGGAACGATGAAGACGAAGCTCGGAGTCGTCGCGGTCGTCGCAAGGTCAACGCTCAGGTTGCTGTACGGCACGATGTGCGCGTTACAGCGGGTTGGATTTGTCCGAATGTCATCGAAGTACACGAAGGGATTGTGTTTCACGGCATAGCTGCCAGAGCTCGTCGTCGTGCACGGGTCGGGCATGCTCTGCATATAGGCGCCCCATCCCCGCTGAGCTCCTTCGATCGAGTCCGCGATATTCGCGCCGTCGACGGGACACGAGCTAGGGCTGCAGTCCGTTGTGACGCCAAAGGTTTGCCCGCCGGTCAGCGCCAGGTAGTTCGGTAGGCTGGGATGGGTTACTCCGTGGTAATCGGTCGCCACGGCATTGTCGGCCGCAAGGCTGTTGATGTACGGAGCAGACGCGCTCCCGATGATCTGGCTATAGGACTTGTTCTCTTCCACCACCACGAAGATATGGTCGAACCTCGGGACACCGCTTGATGTCGAAGGTGACGACGCCGACGGCGTTGGAGAAGGAGTCGGGGACGCCGTCGGCTTCGGCGATGGCGTTGGAGAAGGAGTCGGGGACGCCGTGGGCTTCGGCGATGGCGTTGGCGCTGGCGATGTTGTCGGAGATGGGGCCGCGGTTGGCGTCGCGGTTGCGCTCGGCGCATCAGTCGCGGCCGGGGTGGCGGTTGCGCCGGTCGGCGCAGTGCTCGGCGACGCAGAGCCAGACGACGTCCCATCCGCCAAGGTGAGCTCCAGCCGCGGCGGCGAAGTCAACGCCTGGCTTCGCCGATAGCTCGCCCCGTCCGCATTCGCCGAAAACAGCCGGAAGGCGTAGCTCCCGTCCCCGGAAACGACGCTGGTAACGTCGAACGCAACGTCGGTACCAGCCGTAACGGCTCCCGTCCGGGCGACTTCGGGGCCTCGAGCGGGCGCCGTCGCCCACGTGACGCTCGTGTCGCTCCATCCAGAGCCAGTCGACGTGACGACGCCACCAGTCGTGGAACCCTCGGTGGCGTGGAGCCACAGCAGCGCGCGGCTGACGTCCGCATCTCCAACGCCCTGGACCGTAAACGCGATGAGCGAATCGATCTCCGGATTGGCGTCGGCGCGCAAATTGAGTGCAGCGAGGTTGACCTGTGGCTGCGTTGAGTCGATCCGGGTGTCCCCGCTGGCGTTGACGGTGATCGTGGTCGGGCTAGCGACCAACGGATGCGACGACACTGCGACTCCGAGCGCGACGATGACAAGGGCGGCGCCGATCGAGCGTCGGATCAATCGTGATCGCGACGCGGTGGTGGCGGCGGACCTTGGCGCTGGCGCCAACCGACGATACGAGATGGGCACTAACTTCCTCTGACACCTCCTAAAGGCACAAGGAGGCAGCTCGAATGGTACTGCGACTGCCCTCGCTCTGCACCCCAGGTTTCCCCCGACGGTCGGTGAGCTGCTCGGCGGGATCCATCGGGTTCTACGGCGGACCTATCGCTCCGTCGTGTCGGGCCCGCCGCTCTGCTAGAGCCCCATGTCAAGGCCGGCCGTGGCTCCAGCCGCGGGCACGCTCGACGGCGCGACGAATGACCATCTTCGTGGGCAACGGGCGCCGAAGAAAGAGCCCAACCGGTTGATTAGGCGCGGCTTCGATGTCCTCGCCGTCGATGCGGATGGTGGGCGAGCCGGGAAACGCCAGAAACTCGGCATCCGCCTGGCTGCTGACGGCGACCATCTGGATCGTCGTCTCGAAGGCGTCCTCGGTCAGCACCTCGACAAGGTTCTGCCGTGCCGTCATGTAGTCAGGATCGGCATCCCAGTAGAGGAGCTCAACGCGCATCGGCATCGGCCGAGTATAGGAACGGCTGTCGTGTTCGAAGGAGCAGATGTCGGTTGTACGCGCGTTATTCCGGCCAAACGGAGCCGATCCGAGTCTTCGGAGCCATTCCCACGCTCAAACGGGCGTCGCTCGGCTTGTGGGGAGGGATCGCGGAGGAGTTACCGCGCGCCACACCGACATGTGCAAAGTCGAAGGGTGAAAACGCACGCATCTTTGCGATTGGAACGCTCAGCGAGCGAGTTAGCGAAGCAAGGCCCTTCACTTAGTCAGATGAACGCTGAGCGTTCCAGATTGCGGCGGAGAGGGCCCTTTCAGCCCCATACTCGACCGATTCTGGCCGCTCGTTCGTCAAGTCGCTCGCTCAGCGTTCCAAATGTGGCGGCGAATGCGGGCAGCCGGATCTTTGCGTTTGGAACGCTCAGCTGTAGGTGAAGAAGCCGACCAGGCAGAAGACGGCGGCGACGCCCAGCGCCAGGCCGATGTAGACGTGACGGCGCTCCTCGCCGGTCATGCCCTCGGACGGGCGTCCGGCAGGCGGCAGGGCGCGGCCTCGCCAAGCCATGTAGCGGTCCGTGTTCGCGTCGCTCACATCGCGGCGGCGGTACTGCGCCCACGAACGCCAGCCGATGAGGTAGGCGGCCACCGCCGCTACGGCCGTGGCGAGCAGCCAGATCCAGGCAGTCACATCGCCCTGCCCTCGCCGCCCGCGGCCTCCGCATCGACCAGCCATTCGGTTCGCTGTGCCTGGACCCGACCGGCGGGCAGGCAGGCGCCGGATCGCACGCCGGCAACGGCATCGGCCTTGTCGGCGCCGGTCACCACCAACAGGACGCGGCGCGCGGCATCGAGCACCGGGAAGGTGAGCGTCATGCGCCACGTCTCAAGCTCCGGCGCCCAGTTGGGCACCACCCAGCGGTCGGTCACGGCCAGTGCCTCGCTGCCGGGGAAAAGTGACGCGGTGTGGCCATCCGCGCCCATCCCGAGCCAGATGAGATCGAACGCCGGTGGCGTACTACCCGGCGGACTGAAGACGCGCCGCATCTCGCCTTCGTAGGCGGCGGCGGCCGCTCCGCGGTCGTCGCCATCGGCCGGCATGCGGTGGACGCGTTCGTGACGGACGCCCGGCAACCGCGAGATCAGCATGCTTTCGGCAACCCCGAAATTGGATTCAGGATCGTCCGGCGGCACGGACCGTTCGTCGCCCCAGAAGAACTCGACGAGGC
>JBBQEC010000004.1:0-30388 GCA_038320305.1 Candidatus Limnocylindrales bacterium
GACGCTGATGCGAATGCCCAGATGCTCTTCTATCTGCTCCGCGGTGATCATCGAGCGCGGGTAGATCTCGTTGAGGACGAACATCGTCTTGTCGGGGACTCCACCGGACTCCGACAAGACCTGGAGGGTGGCGTGCACGAGACGCAACGAGGGAATGTCTGGCGAGATGGTCATGACGACCCGGTCAGCGTGGCTGAGGACCTGTAGCGAGCGCATGTCGGGTGTCGAGCCAAGGTCGACGATCGTCGTCCCGTAAGCTGTCCGGAGAAGGTCGACAAACGACGAAAGTCTGTCGGCCGAGAGATCGGCACCCTCGTCCGGTCGATACGGGCCGCCGAAGACCATCAGGCCGCTTGAATGCTGCTTGCCCGATTCCTGGATTGTCTCGGGAGCCTGGCCAATGCGGTCCTCGCGGGCGATCTGGGCCGTCGAATCGCGAGCGTAGATGTCGAGATGCGTGGAAACCTGGCCGTGGACCATGTCCAGGTCGGCGATCGCTACGCTGCCCGGGGCCATCTCAGCAAGGATGAGAGCCGTGTTGACCGCCAGGGTCGTCGATCCCGACCCGCCCTTGGTCGCGGCAAACGCGATGACTCGGCCTGGCGCGGAAGGCCGTGGGCGGGGGGGCAGCGCAACAGCAGTCTCGTCGTTCATGGCCACCGGCTCGGGCGCACGCAGCATCAGCGCCTCTGCCATTGCCTCGAGCTCGCGTTCATCGATGGGCTTGGTCACGATGTCGTCCGCGCCAGCCTCGAGCAGCTGCACGCGCAGCTCAACATCCGTGCTGTGCACCACGGCCAGGATCGGCGGGTGGCGACTACCGGTCTCGTCCGTGATGCGCCGGCACTGAAGCGTCAGGTTCGCGTCGTCGTCCGCGTCGAGAATGACCAGGTGCTGATCGTTGATCTGCGCGAGTGCAGCGGCGAGGTCATGGACAACCATGACCGAATGGCCGTTGCGCTGCAGCGGCTCAACAATAGCTTCGACATCCTGGCCGTCCGATGACAGCACCAGCACTCGATTCGACAGAGCCTCGGACCTCCACATCTTGTTACTGACGCGGACCATCTCGCAGATCCATGCGAGCGACCGACGCCGCCGAGTCTACCGATCGGTGCCTTCTGTCAACCCCACCCAACGGCACCAGACCGGAGTAGGACCAGTGGCGGCTATACTCGGGCCTGACCCTTTCAGCTCCGCCGCGGACCAACGGACCAACGAGCGGGGCACACCCCATGGGAAGGAGAACCATGCGACGCTATGAGTTGATGCTCGTTCTGCGCCCGGACACGCCTGACGAGCAGGTCCAGGCACTTCTAGACCGCGCGACGCGGTCGATCGCCGCGGCCGGTGGGCAGATCGTCAAGGTCAGTCCCTGGGGTCGCCGCCGGCTCGCCTATCCGATCGGCCAGTACCGCGAAGGCTCGTATTTCCTCGTCCTGTTCGACGCTCCGGCTGACGCTGTGCTCGAGCTTGAGCGTGGCCTGAACATCACCGAAGAAGTCATGCGCCACCTCGTGACGCGCGTCGACCGACCGAACGCACGTCGTCCACAATCGGAGACGGGCGAGGACGTTGACATCGACGATGTCGTTCTGCCGGGGCCGCCACCCGAGGACGATGACATCGATCTCGACAGCGAGTTCATCGATGAGTCAGAGAGCGAAGCGGCTCCGGCGGCCGCCGATCGTCCATAGCGGCAGGAGGTCAGTGCTGTGTCGCTCAACAAGTGCATGATCATCGGCAACTTGGGCCGCGATCCCGAGATGCGTTACACGCCCAGCGGACAGGCGGTCACCCAGTTCACGGTGGCCGTAAACCGTAACTACAAGGACGGCCAGGGCGAGCGCCAGGAAGAGACTGAATGGTTTCGCGTCGTGGCCTGGGCTCAGCAGGCAGAGTTCGCCGCTGAATACCTGCGCAAAGGTGCCAAGGTCTACGTCGAAGGCCGCATTCAGACCCGCCAGTGGGAGGGTCAGGACGGTCAGAAGCGGTCCACCACCGAGCTCGTGGCGAACACCATCCAGAATCTCGAGCGGCGCGCCCGCGACGAGGGCGACGGAGGCAGCCAGCTCCCGCCAGAGCCGCGTCAGCAACGCGCGCCTGCCGGTCAGGCCGGTCAGGCCGGCCAGGGCGGCCAGGCAACCGCGGCCAAGCAGACCGAGCAGCCCGAGCCCGACTACGACGACCTGCCTTTCTAGGCACTCACTTTCAGAAAGGATCCGCTGAGAAATGCCTCCCAGCCGAACAAGCACCAAGAAGCGCGATGACATGTATCGCGACCGGCGCCGCCGCAAGGTGTGCGCCTTCTGCGCCGACAAGACGGTGCAGATCGACTACAAGGAGATCAACCGCCTGCGCCGCTATCTATCGGAGCGCGCCAAGATAGAGCCGCGACGCAAGACCGGCACGTGCGCAGAGCACCAGCGCCAGCTGGCAGTAGCGCTCAAGCGTGCACGCACCGTGGCTCTGCTGCCTTACGCGCCGGAGCACCTGCGGGGCTGACCGCGCCATGCGATCCTCGGCACACCACGGCAGTCCGTAGGCGCTGATGCAGATCATCGAGCTCCTAATCGCGCTCGCGGTCATCCTGATCGCGGCTGAGCTGTTCACCAACAGCATCGAGTGGTTCGGCCATAAGCTCAACCTCGCCGAGGGCGCGGTGGGCAGCGTTCTGGCAGCAGTCGGTACCGCGCTGCCCGAGACAATGATCCCGCTTGTCGCGATCCTGTTCTCGAGTTCCGGGAACGAGGGCAGCGCGCACGCGATCGGCGTTGGCGCCATCCTCGGGGCGCCGTTCATGCTCTCGACGCTGACCATGTTCGTTACCGGCGTGGGCGTGATCGGCTACGCCCGTCGGCGCGCGTCAGGTCAGACGATGACCGTCGACACCCACGTCATGGGCCTTGATATTCGTTACTTCTTCGTCGCCTATGGGATCGCGGTAGGCGCAGCATTCGTACCCGCGGACCTATCCTTCGTCCGCTACGGCGCCGTGGTGGTCCTGATCGGCATTTACGCCTGGTACGTGAAGGCACACTTCGAGTCCGATACCACTGTCGATGCCACGGACCTCAACCCGTTGCGATTCCACCGCATGGATGTACCTGGCTACCGCAGGGATCAGAAGACGCCCCGCCTGCGGATCGTCAACGTCCAGGTACTCGTTGCGCTGGGGATGATCGTTGCCGGCGCGTTCGTCTTCGTCGATGCCGTTGAACACATATCGGCGGCCGCCGGTCTCGACCCGACCCTGTTGGCGCTGGTGATCGCCCCGATCGCGACCGAGCTTCCCGAGAAGTTCAACAGCCTGATCTGGGTGCGGCAGAACAAGGACACCCTGGCGATGGGCAATATCACCGGCGCGATGGTCTTCCAGTCGTGCATCCCGACCGCGATCGGTGTCTCGCTGGCTGCAAGTGCCTGGACGATCTCACAGGACAGCCTGTTGAGTTTCGCTTCCGCCGGCATCGCCTTCATTTCGACGGCAGTGATCTTTGTGCCCATGGTCCGCAAGGGCTCATTGACTGGTCGTCGCCTGCTGATCGGTGGCGTCTTCTACCTCGTCTATCTCGCGCTTGTGATCTCCAAGCTGGCCGGAATGTGGTGATTACCTTCGCGATCCATCCGACATGCAACGATCGGCCATGGAGGACCTCGATGCCAGACGTATACTCGCCGCCATGCTGACTGAGAAGCCCGCCGCCGTTCCTCTGGCGGCAAATGGCACGCGTCCCGTAGGCGCGAACATCGTGTGCTACTTCGAGGGTAAGTTCGTGCCCCTCGACGAGGCACGAATACCGGTCATGACTCATGGGTTCCTGTACGGCACGGCCACGTTCGAGGGCATCCGCGCCTACTGGAACGATGAGCAGGAGCAGCTCTACGGACTCAAGCTGCTCGAGCACTACAAGCGGCTGTGGCAGTCGGCCAAGGTGCTGCTCATGAAGCCGCCCATGCCGCCCGAGCAGCTCGTCGACTTGACCGTCGACCTGCTCCGTCGCAACGGCTTCCGCCAGGATGCTTACGTTCGGCCCACGCTGTACAAGTCGACCGAGGCAATAGGCGTCCGCCTGCACAACCTCGATCAGCAGCTGGTCATCTTTGCCGTTCCTTTCGGCGAGTACATCGCCGTCGACCGGGGCATCACCGCGCAGGTCGTCTCGTGGCGTCGCAACAGCGACCAGTCGCTGCCTGCGCGCTCGAAGATCGTCGGCGCATACGTCAACAGCGCCTTCTCCAAGACCGAAGCCGTCCTGAATGGTTACGACGAAGCAATCGTGCTGACCATCGACGGCCACGTCTCCGAGGGCAGCGCCGAGAACTTCTTCATGGTCCGCAACGGCAAGCTGGTAACGCCACCCATCACAGATGACATCCTCGAGGGCGTCACGCGGTCGGGCATCATGCAGCTCGCGCGCGAGGACATGGGCATGGAGACGGTCATCCGATCGATCGACCGGACCGAGCTGTACGCCGCAGAAGAAGCGTTCCTGTGCGGGACTGGCGCGCAGATGTCGCCCATCGTTGAGATCGACCACCGGCCGGTCGGCACCGGTGAGGTTGGACCGATCACGCGCAAGCTGGCCCAGCTCTACTTCGATACCGTGCGCGGCAAGCTGCCCCAGCACAGCAACTGGATCACGCCAATCTACTGATCTCCCGTGTGGCCGTCCCACGGTTCTTCCGCGCACGACGCCCTTTCCGCGCAGCACGCCAATTTGGACGAAAGTCCATCCGATCGGCCCGGGTTCAGTCTTGATCCTGGTCGGATTCAGCCCGGATAGGCATTCGATTCCGCGCGGTGCGCGGATCTCGGCAAAATTTGAGCGTTCAAACCCGTCCGACGGGCAAAGTCTGGCCTGAATCCGCGCGGTGCGCGGAAACCGCTCCGGTCGTGCGTGGTGGTCGTGGATGAGCCAGCCGGACTGGAGCGCCGTCACCATGGTCACCGGGTATTCTTGAGGCCCAATGTTCCGAGGAGTCGCGGGTGGATAGCCCGTTTCAACCCGTACCCCGTCAGCCGGATCTGCCTGCTCTTGAGCACGAGATGCTGGCTCTTTGGGCTGAGCGGCGTACGTTCGCGCGTTTGAGAGCTCAGAACGCCGGCAACGAGCATTGGTCGTTCCTGGACGGCCCGATCACGGCCAACAACCCTATGGGCGTCCATCACGCATGGGGTCGCACGTACAAGGACCTGTACCAGCGCTTCCACGCGATGCTCGGCCAGGACCAGCGCTACCAGAACGGATTCGACTGCCAGGGTCTGTGGGTCGAGGTGAATGTCGAGCGCGAGCTGGGCTACACGAGCAAGCGTGACATTGAGGCGAACGGCATCGCCAATTTCGTGAGCCTGTGCAAGCAGCGCGTGCTGACGTACGCGGCGCTCCAGACCGAGCAGTCGGTTCGCCTGGGTATGTGGATGGACTGGAACGATCCCGACGAGCTGCGCCGGTTGCGTGATTTGATGGCCGTCGATCCGGCGCAGGAGGTCACGGTAGAGGGTCCTAACGGACCTGTTACCGACACAGTCGAGATGATCGTTGGCAGGCTCGGGCTGCCCGAAATAGGTGGCTCGTACTTCACGTTCAGCAATGAGAACAACGACCTGATCTGGGGCTTCCTGGCCGAATGCAATCGCCGCGGTTGGCTGTACAAGGGCCATGATTCGATGCCGTGGTGCACACGTTGCGGCACAGGCATCAGCCAGATGGAGATGAACGAGGGCTACCAGGACCGCGAAGATCCCGGGTTGACCGTCCGTTTCCCGCTCATCGATCGGCCGGGCGAGTGGCTGCTCGTATGGACGACAACGCCCTGGACGCTGAGTGCCAACGTTGCCGCGGCCGTCGGCCCCGATTTGACGTACGTCAAGGTTCGACAGGGCGATGACATCTACTGGCTGGGCAAGAGCACACTCAAGACGGCTTTGCGCGGCAAGTTCGAGGTCCTCGAGGAGCGGTTCGGGCGCGACCTCGTCGACTGGCGCTATCGCGGTCCGTTCGATGACCTTGCCGCGGTCCAGACAGCGTTTGCCGACGGACGCGCCGCGAATGGTGAATCCGGTTACGAGCACCATGTCGTGCCCTGGAAGGACGTCGGTGAGGACGAGGGCACGGGCATCGTCCACATCGCGCCGGGTTGCGGCGCGGAGGACTACCAGCTGGGCAAGTCGCTCGGCCTGCCGGTCGTGGCCCCGCTCAATGAGGACGGCCACTACCTCGCCGGCTTCGGATGGTTGACCGGCCTCGACGCTCATGCTGTCGCGGAGCGCGTCGTCGAGGATCTCGAGCAGAAGGGCAACTTCTACCACCTCGAGCCATACAGCCACCGCTATCCGCACTGCTGGCGCTGCGGCACGGCGCTGCTCTTCCGTGTTGTCGACGAGTGGTACATCTCGATGGGCGAGGTGTACGGCAAGCCGCGCAGCGAGGTGACAGCGGAGGAGAAGGAGCGCAGCCTTCGCTACCAGATCATGGACGTCGTCGACCAGATCAAATGGATCCCAGGCTTCGGCCACGACCGCGAGCTGGACTGGCTGCGCACGATGGCTGACTGGATGATCTCGAAGAAGCGTTATTGGGGTCTGGCCCTGCCCATCTGGGAGTGCGCTTCGTGCGGCAGCTACGAGGTCGTGAGTGGCCGCGATGAGCTTCAGAAGCGCGCGATCGCGGGCTGGGAGGAGTTTGAGGGACACACGCCGCACCGGCCGTATGTGGACGCGGTCAAGATCGAGTGTTCGAGCTGCGGCAGCGCGACGTCGCGCGTCGCCGACGTCGGCAATCCGTGGCTCGATGCGGGCATCGTGCCCTTCTCGACGATGCACTTCCGGACTGAACCGGACTTCTGGCGGCAGTGGTTTCCGGCCGACTTCATCACCGAATCGTTCCCGGGCCAGTTCCGCAACTGGTTCTACTCGATGATGGCTATGAGCACTGTCCTGCGCCGCGAACCGCCGTTCAAGACGATCTTCGGCTACGCCACCCTCTTCGGTGACGACGGCCGGCCCATGCACAAGAGTTGGGGCAACTCGATCGAGTTCAACGAGGCTGCCGAGCGCATGGGTGTCGATGTGATGCGCTGGATGTACGCCCGGCAGCGGCCCGAGGACAACATTCTCTTCGGCTATCGCACCGCGGACGAAGCGCGCCGTGAGCTGCTCGTGCTCTGGAACGTATTCGCCTTCTTCATGACCTACGCCCGATTGTCTGGCTGGCAGCCGTCGACGACGGACAGCCCTGTGCCCTCCAAGGACACGCTTGATCGCTGGATCCTGTCGCGCACGGCCGCCGCGGCAACGGACACGAAAGCGGAGCTTGCTGACTTCGACGCGCGCGGCGCCGCGGTCCGCCTTGGTGAGCACATCGATGAGCTGTCGACCTGGTATCTGCGCCGCAGCCGTCGGCGACTATCGCGTAACCCGGATGCCGTTGACCGCAGCGCCGCCTTCGCGACGCTGCACCAGGCTCTGGTCGGAACAGCGCGACTGATGGCACCGATCCTGCCATTTCTGTCCGACTATATGTACCAGCGCCTGGTCGTCGCGCTGGATGGATCGTCCAAGGATGTCGACTCGGTCCATCTGACGCGCTGGCCCGACGCTGATTTCGCGGCCCAGCGCGACGTCGCGCTCGAGGAGGCGATGAGCGTCGTGATGCGCGCCGTTGACCTTGGCCGCACCCTGCGCTCACAGGCAGCGATAAATCTGCGCCAACCCATCCGCCAGGTGTGGGTCGCGCTGCCGCCCGGTTCGGATGTGCCCGCGGAGGTGCTCGAGATCTTGGGCGAGGAGCTAAACGCCAAGTCCGTGGTGCCAATCGCCGACGACTCGGACCTGATCGAGCGCCGCGTCAGGCCGTTGCTGCCCAGGATCGGCAAGCGGCTGGGCGCGCAGACCCAGGCGGTGCTGGCCGCGGCACGCAACAACGACGTCGAGTACCTGCCCGATGGCAGCGTGCGCCTCGCTGGCGTTGAGCTTGCTGCGGACGACGTAGAGCTGCTCGCAACGCCGCGTCCCGGCACGGCCGTTGCCCACGATCAGGGCCTCGTCGTCGCAATCGATACGAATCTTGACGACGAGCTACGCGCCGAGGGCGACGCGCGCGAGCTGACGCGGGCGATCCAGGATCTGCGCAAGCAGGCGGAACTCGAGCTGGACGACACGATCGTGCTCTGGCTCGTCGCCCCGACCGCGATCCTGGCGCCGCTGACGCCGTATCTGCCGCGCTTGACCGATGACACACTTGCTGACCGGGTTAGCCACGACCAGCCGCCTCCGGACGCAATTCGCGGGACCCAGGCGATCGGCTCCGGCGAGGTTCTCATCGCGCTCCAGCACAGCGACACCGAAGCGTGAAGCTGCCCGAGGACAAGCGCTGGCGCTGGGTCGCTTTTGGTGGCGTTGCCCTGCTCGTGATCGCGGTGGATCAAATCAGCAAGTTGTTCATCGACGCCAATTTCGCGCTCTCGTCCGTGAACCCGTCACCGGGTTATGCCGCCCCAACGCCCGTGATCGGGGAGTTCGTGCGCATCGCCAAGTCGTATAACGCAGGCGGTATCTTCGGCCTGTTCGGTAACTCGGCACCCGTGCTGGCGTTGTCGAGCCTGTTCGTTATCGGGCTGATCCTGGTCTACCAGTGGCGTGAGGGCAATCGCAGCTGGCTGCTGACGCTCGCCCTCGCCCTGTTGCTTGGCGGGGCGATCGGCAATTTCATTGATCGCATTCGCCTGGGCTGGGTTGTCGACTTTGTCGACATGGGCATCGGCGATGCGCGCTTCTACACGTTCAACGTCGCTGACTCGGCCATCAGCATCGCTCTGCTCCTGCTCATCGTGATTGCCGTGTTCCATGAGCGCCAGACCCGCCGCAGACCCGCCCAAGAGGCGGCCGAAGCTGATGGCTGAGCGTGTCTCGTTGACCGTCCCGGCCGCGGACCATCCGAGGCGCGCCGACCGCGTCGTGGCCGATGCTGTTGGGTTGTCACGCAGCTATGTCCAGCGTCTCATCGAAGACGGCCGCCTGACCGTCGAAGGCCATCCTGTCAAAAGCAACACGGTCCTTGAGGCAGGTACCAACCTCGAGCTCGATATTCCTGATCGGGTCGAGCCGACGATCGAGGCGGAAGAGATTCCTCTCCATGTCGTCTATGAGGACGCGGACGTGATGATCATCGACAAGCCTTCGGGGCTGATGACGCATCCCGCGCCAGGTCACAACTCCGGCACATTGGTCAACGCTCTGCTCGCCCGGGGGGGCATCGAGGCGTATGGCACGGTCGCCGGTGAGGATCGGCCGGGCATCGTCCATCGCCTGGACCGCGACACGAGCGGACTGATCGTCGTGGCACGCAACGACCGCGCCCAGACGGCGCTGATGGCGCAGCTCAAGGCGCGCCGCGTCAAGAAGACCTATCTCGCGCTCGCGTATGGCGCCATGGCCGCCGAGAACGGCCGTATCGAGGCACCCATCGGACGCGATCCGCGCCACTATTCGCGCATGGCCGTGATCCCCAGCGGCCGGCCCGCGGTGACCGGCTATCGAGTGCGCGAGCGCTTTCCGGCCTGGTCACTGCTGGAGATCGATTTGATGACCGGCCGGACGCACCAGATACGGGTCCATCTCGCGTCGATCGGCCATGCGGTTGCGGGCGACCCGATCTACGCCACAGGCGCGGCGCGGACCGGTCCCACGGGACTCGCGAGGCTTTTCCTGCACTCGTGGCGGATCGAGTTCGCATCGCCATCTGGTGATCGCCTCATTCGTGCGGAAGCGCCGCTTCCGCCAGAGCTCGAGACGGTCCTCGTTGCAATGCGCAGCACCCGGCCGTGAGCGACCTGGGCAAGCCGCAGGTCTCGATCCTTATCGCGGGACCATCGCGTACGGGCAAGACCAGCGCGGCCAATATCCTGGCTGAGAGATACGGCATCGACAACGTCAAGATCGGCGAAAAATTCCGCGAGCTGACGGGCATCGAGACGTCGAAGTTCGTTGAGCGTGATCCGAGCATCGACAAGCGCATGGACGAGTTCCAGGCAGAGATGATCCGGACGGCGACGCCCGACAAGCCATTCATACTCGAAGCGCGCCTGGCGGCATTCCTGGCCAGCAAGGCGCGCGCCGAACACGAACTGCCCATCGTGACGGTGCTCTTCTGGGCGCCGGAGGATGTGCGCATGCAGCGTCAGCTGCGAAAGGTTCGCCGCGACGATCCACGCTCTCAGGCGACGCTGGACAGCCTGCTTGAAGGTGAGCGCGAGCGCGAGGCCAAGGATCGGCGGATCTGGAAGGACGTTCACCCCGAGCTGGACGACAAGAATGTGTTCGATCCGCAACTGACGGATCCGGCGGGCCGCGCCGTGTACGACTTCGTGGTCGACACCCGTATCGGCATGCCCGAGGCCTGCGCGGACGTTGTCCAGGACCTGCTCGTCGAGATGGGAGCTTTCGGCGGAAACCACTAGCCCGGACAACTTTGCGATGTGGGTGGAATTGGCGATCGACGCCGCCGGGCCGCGCGGCGGACAGACGTTCACCTACGCAGTGCCAACGGAGCTGGGCGCTGTCGAGCCGGGCGAGGCCGTCCTCGTCGAATATGGACGACGGCGTGCGCTCGGCGTGGTGATGGCAACGACAGACGAACCGCCCGACCGCGAGGTCAAGCCGATTCTCGCGCGGGTACGCTCCGACGGACCGCTCATTCCGGCGCTGCAGGTTTCGCTCGCCAGGCACATCGCAAGTCACTATTTAGCCCCGCCCGCACTCGTTATCCGCGCGGTGCTGGCGCCGGGGATGCTCGAGCGCGTCGAACGTGTGAGCCGCCAGACCGATCGCGGATCAGTCGAGACGGAATGGGCCGTTCGGCCACCGGAGGCGCGTGAAAAGCTCGAGCGACGCGTTCGCCTGACCGCGGCCGGAGTTGCGGCCGCATCTGGCGACGGAGATGCGGTCCGGCTTGGTCCGCGCCAGCGGGCGCTGCTGGCCGAGCTTGTCGACGCAGACGACTCAGTTTCGGCTCCTGACCTGGCTGCGCGCCACGGCACCAGCGCCATCCCCGGGCTGGTCAAGCGCGGCCTGCTCGATGTTGAGACGGCAGTCGTCGAGCGCAGGCCGCTGGCTGGTAGAGCAGCGCCTCAGCGCGGCACGCGACCCGAAAACGTCGCCCTGACGCCCGCACAACACGAAGCGGCCGATCGAATCACCAACTTGATCACGGAGCATCGTCACGCGACATTCCTGCTCGAGGGCACGACCGCGAGTGGCAAGACGAGCGTCTACGCAGAAGCGATCCGGGCGGCCCTGGTGCAGGGCAGGGGAGCGCTGGTGCTCGTGCCAGAGATTGCGCTCGCCATGCCGCTGCTCGATCGGCTGCGTTTTGACCTGAACGTTGACGTCGCGCTCCTTCACAGCGCGCTGGGCGAAGGCGAGCGTGCGGACGAGTGGCGGCGCGTCAGGTCAGGCGAGGTCAGGGTCGTGGTCGGCACGCGAATCGCCGCGCTCGCGCCGCTCGCCGATCCGGGCGTGGTCATCGTCGACGAGGAGCACGATCCGGCGTACAAGTCGGATCGAACGCCACGTTACCAGGCGCGTGACGTGGCAGTCGAGCTTGGCCGGCTGGCCCGGGCACCGGTTGTGCTCGGAAGCGCAACCCCGGACGTCGTTACGTATGGCCGTGCCCAGAGCGGCGAGATCGAGCGGATCGAACTCCCGCGCGTCGCCGGGGCGCGGCCGAAGATCGAGGTCGTCGATCTCCGCGCGGAGCTCGCCGCAGGCAACAAGGGACTCCTATCAGAGCGCCTCTCCGGGGCAATCGGCGCTCTCGACACCGACGACGGCGAACAGGCCATCCTGGTGATCAATCGGCGTGGCAGCGCGAGTGTCGTCGTGTGCCGCGACTGTGGCTACGTCCAGATCTGTCCTGAATGTCAGAGGCCACTCGTCTTCCATGCCAACACCCTTTCGTTGCGCTGCCATCACTGTGGTGCCACCGCGCCAGTGGCTCGGCGCTGCCCAGCGTGCGACTCCGTTCGCATCCGCTACCTGGGCGGCGGCACCCAACGCGTCGAACGCGAGGTCCAGATCCGCTTCCCAAACCTTCGTGTGGCACGTCTCGACCGCGACGTGGTGGAGCGCAAAGGCGAGGGCGCGCGCATCATCGACGCGTTCTCTGCCGGCGAAGCGGACGTACTGGTTGGCACCGCGCTCGTTGCCAAGGGCCTCGATGTACCGCAGGTCACACTGGTCGGCGTCGTGTCTGCGGACATAGCGCTGAACCTGCCCGACCTGCGCGCGGCCGAGCGAACCTTCCAGCTGCTCAACCAGGCGATCGGCCGTGCCGGTCGCGGCGACAGGCCCGGGACGGCGATCATTCAGACATACCTGCCCGACCATCCCGTCATCGCGGCAATGGGCGATGAGGATGCGACCGAGTTTTACGCCGCTGAGCTTGTTGCACGGCGAATGTTCAAGGCACCACCTTTCGGTGACGTGATCAAGATCACCGTTGCTCTCGAAGATCGCTCGGCGGCCGAAAAGAAGGCCATCGAGATGGCCACCCAGCTGCGCGATCGCGTGCGCGCCGACGGGGCCCAGGTCGAGGTCCTTGGGCCACTCCCCGCGTACATCGTGCGGCGTGCCGGTCGCTGGCGGTTTCACGTCGTCCTGCGCGGAACGAGGCCGATGGAGATCCTCGGTGGCGATCCCGGTTCGCCGTGGTCGGTTGACGTGGACCCGGAGAGCCTCCTCTAGTCGACAGCCCCAGTAGTGGAGCGCCCACCTTTCATATACTCAGGGCAGATGTCCGTACGCCCAATCCTCACTCTTGGAGATCCGCGCCTTCGCTTGAGGGGCGACCCCGTCGACTCGTTCGGCAAATACCTGCACGACCTGCTCGACGACATGACGCACACGATGCGTGCGGCGCCGGGCGTCGGCTTGGCGGCGACACAGGTGGGCATTGCCATCCAGGTCTGCGTCATCGAGGTCGAAGATCACCTGCACGAGCTGATCAACCCACGGATCGTGCGCGCCGATGGCGACCAGCACGATCTCGAGGGCTGTCTCTCCATTCCGGGTTACTACGCCTATGTCACGCGACGCGAGAAGGTGGCGCTGGTTGCCCAGAACCGGCATGGCCGCAAGATCAAGCTGAATGGCAACGGCCTGCTTGCCCGCGCAATGCAGCACGAGCTCGATCACCTCGACGGCAAGCTGTACATCGACTATCTCGAGTCGATGTACGAGCTCATCCCTGTCCGCCACCTCGAGGACGAGGCAACCGCGGACGAAGAGGAGCTGGCGGCTCTCGCGTGACGCGACGCGCTTGAGCAAACGGGTGCGCACGGTCTTTCTCGGCACGGGCAAATTCGCCGTCCCGATCGTTACGGCGCTTGCAGAGGATCCTCGTGTCGATCTCGTCGCCGTGGTGACCGCGCCACAACGCGCAGGCTCGCGCGGCAAGCCCACCGATCCGCCGGTCGCCACCTGGTCGGAGGCGCGCGGGCTGCCGATGTTGAGGCCAAACAGCCTGCGCGCGCCGGAATCGCTCGATGCGATCCGGGAACTTGAACCGGACCTGCTCGTTCTCGCCGACTACGGCCAGATCGTGCCCGCGGCGCTGCTGCAGATGGCGCGCCATGGCGCGCTGAACCTGCATCCGTCCCTTCTGCCGCGCCACCGCGGTGCGACACCCATCCCGGCCGCGATTCTGGCCGGCGACGCACAGACCGGTGTCACGCTGATGCTCATGGACGCCGGCCTCGACACTGGTCGGGTCATCGCCCAGTCGCGTATGGCTCTCACCGGCCACGAGACGGCGTCCGAGCTGGAAGAGACGCTTGCGGCCGAGGCCGCGCGGCTTCTGAGCTCCACGCTCGATCAATGGTTGGCGGGCGACATATCCGAGGAACCGCAGAATGCCGCGAAGGCCACTTCCACGCGGCCATTGCGTCGATCGGACGGACGGATTGATCCACACAGGTCGGCGGCGGACATTGAACGCCAGGTGCGTGCCTACCAGCCATGGCCGGGCAGCTTTCTTGAGATCGCGGGCAACCGCGTGGTCGTCTGGCGTGCGCATCGAATCGGCGCACCAGGGCAGGACATCGAAGTCGGTGCCTTGTACAGAGCGGATCAGGATGGCCTCGCGTTGAGGACGGCCGATGGCGGACTCACGCTCGACGAGGTCCAGCCCGCCGGCGGTCGGATCATGAGTGGCGCCGAGCTGGCACGCGGCCGACCCGCGCTGATCGGCGGTAAAGTCGACACGCCAGCCGATCCCGACACTTGACGGTAGGATGCGGCGATGCGCTCCGAATCAGTGCCGGAGCAACGGGTCTCGCCTCTGATCAACCTTCCACCGGCGGGCATCCGCGACGCGCGCCCCGGACTGTCGGGCGTTCCGGCCGATGAACTCAATCGCTGGCTGACCGATCGCGAGGAGCCGTCCTACCGCGCACGCCAGCTCGTAGATCACCTGTGGTCCGCGGCCGCCCAGACGAGCAATCAGCTCTCGAGCTTTCCGCAGCGCCTGCGCGCCGATCTTGACTCCTCGTTCCGCATTTCGACTCTCACCGAAACGGAGATCACGCCGGCCGACAACGGCCTGACTCAGAAGGCACTGCATCGACTCGATGACGGGCAGCTCATCGAGTCCGTGCTCATGCGCTACCCGGCTCGCGGCTGGCGCCACGCCCGTGCGACTGTGTGCATCTCGAGCCAGGCGGGATGCGCCGTTGGATGTCCTTTTTGCGCTACCGGCGAGCTGGGTCTCGGCCGCGACCTGGACGTCGCGGAGATAGTTGACCAGGTGCGCTTTTGGCGTCTGTGGCTGGCAGGTGTCGGGCAGCGCCTTACCAATGTCGTGTTCATGGGCATGGGCGAGCCGCTACTCAACACGGACAGCGTTATGGCCGCGGCCGCTGCGATCACGGATCCTGAGCGTTTTGGCCTGGGGGCTCGGCACGTGACGATCTCGACCAGTGGCGTCGTGCCGGGCATGGATCGACTGACGTCCGAGCGACCGCAGTACACGTTGGCCGTGTCCCTTCATGCGGCCAGGAGCGAGCTGCGTGATGTCCTGGTGCCGCTGAACCGGCGCTACCCGGTCGCCGATTTGATCGCCGCGGCGGATCGCTATGCGGCCGCCACGCACCGCCGCATCACGTACGAGTACGTGATGATCGAGTCGATCAACGACACGCCGCACGATGCCGCCGCGCTCGCCGGCCTGCTGCGCGCGCGACTCGCTCATGTCAACCTCATTCCCATGAATCCGGTCGCACACACGCCGTGGCGTCCGAGCTCCGCTGAACGAACAGAGGAATTTGCCACGACCCTGCGCGCCGCGGGCATCGAGACGACGGTGCGACGCAATCGGGGGATCGACATCGGCGCGGCATGTGGCCAGCTCGCTGCCAACAGGGCCGGTGCACCTGCGCCGGCGGCTGTTGCGCGTCGGCGTGAGCTGCTCGTTGTCCAATCGGCGGCCGCGCTCGCCGACATCGCTCAGCAGTAGACGCGCCGTACGACACGTGGCGCACCAGGTGGAAGTCGCTGCAAGCATCACGACGGCCGACTTCGGCAACCTCTACCGCGTCGTGCGCAAGCTGGAACGGGCCGGCATTGACCGCCTGCACCTCGATGTGATGGACGGTCATTTCGTGCCAAACATCACCTTTGGCCCGGACATCGTTGCCGCGGTTCGACGGTTGTCAAAGCTGCCCATCGATGTGCATCTGATGATCAGCAAGCCGGCGCGCTACGTGGACCGCTTCATAGCCGCGGGCGCCGACACGATCACGTTCCACGTCGAGGTCGACGGCAACGACGAATTGAAGCACTGGACGCTCGCGCAGATCCGCGACGCCGGCCGCGTGCCGGGTCTTGCCGTCTCGCCTGCGACGCCGACGAGCCGCCTGCGCAACTTCATCGACGAGCTCGGCATCATCATGGTCATGACCGTCGAGCCGGGCTTCGGCGGCCAGCATTTCATGCCTGAGCCCGCGGCCAAGATCGCCGAAGCTCGACGAATGTTCAATGACCGCTCGGACACCCAGGTCCATGTCGACGGTGGCGTCAGCGCATCCACCGCCGGCGTCGTCGGTGGTTACGGAGCTGATGTGCTCGTGGTCGGCTCAGCTCTCTTCCAGCGCGGCGTGGACGCGGCCGACGAGATCAAGGCTGTCAAGCGCGAGGCACGAACAGCGCAGACCTAGACAGCCCGGTGGTCGCCATAAGTGGCTGGCTCCGCCCGCACAATTCCTCTCACGCGCCAATGGAGGGCGGGCATGCTCGTCTTGCGCGAGCTCACATTCTCAGCTGCCAAATTGGCGGGCCGTCTGCTTCCACCTCAGCTGCTGCTTGGGGTGCTGTACCCGCTGGCACTGGTGCGCGGACTGATTGATGCGGTTGGCCCCGGCGAGCGTCGTGCGCCGCCTCGATCGCTGCCGCCAACGGGCATGTGGGCGCCGTTTGGCGTGGCGCTCCGCGAGCGAACCTCGGCGTGGCTCAGCACCGCGGCGCTCCTCTGGGCAGATCGCTTCAATCGCTCGCCCTGGCTGGGCAGGTTGGAGGTGAGCGACATCGAGAAGATCCGGTCGCTCGCGGCCAGCCGGCCGGTGCTGATCACGACTCTGCATTTGGGCGGCATATTCGTAATGCCGTCGCTCCTGCGTGCCTTTGGCATACCCACGGCGGCGGTCGTTGGCGACAAGCTATGGCCCGTTCGCTGGTGGCGCGAGCGTCGCGCTCAGCTGACCCAAATCGATGGCTTGCCGGCGCATCTTCGCTCGGGCGACGCGCGAGCGATGGTTCGCTACCTGCAGCCTGGTCGCTGCCTGCTGGTTGCGCTTGATTATCCGGTGGGGGAGTTGCGCTCGGTGCCTTACGGAGGCTCGGCAATACGCCTGTCCACCGCCTCATTTCGTCTCGCCCGCATGACTGGCGCCGTCGTCGTTCCGATCATGGTCCGAGTCGACGGTCTTTGGCGATACACGCTCAAGATCGGGGCGCCCGTGCCTGACGATCTCCTGAATAACGCTGATGACGCGACAGTGCTGGCATACGTGCTCGCTCAGCTGATGCCGATCGCCGCAGCGCGACCGGAGCAGGCTCTGCCGCTTCTCGTGAGTGCGTTCGGAGAGCAGGGCGGGGCATGAAGGTCATGCCACTTGACGATCCGATCGTAGTCACGGGTATGGGTGCGCTCGGTGCGGGTGCGGCCAATCCTGCTGAGCTATACGCCGCTGCTTTGCGCGGCCGCTCGCCTGCAGAATGGATGAATCTTGAGGGAATCTCCGACTCCATCGCGGTCAGCCGCGCGCCCGATCCGGTGCTGCCGAGCCCGGAGCTGCGCTACGCGCGCCGGCTCGACCGATCCGCCCATCTGGCGCTCGCTGCGGCACGACAGGCGATTGCGACCGCTCGCCTCGGCGACGGTATCGACCAAGGTGAGGTCGGCGTAGTCATAGGTTCCAGCCGCGGGCCAATCGAGCGCACCGTCGCATCCACTCTTGATGCTGCGTGGTCACAGATGTCGCCAACGACCTCAGCTGAAACGACGCCGGCTTCCTTGAGCGGCATGATCGCGCAGGCGTACGGCTTCGGCGCATCGATTTCAATGGTCAGCGCAACATGTGCGTCCGCGGCAGCCGCGATCAACATCGCCGCGCTGCAACTCGCTATGGGCGAGGCGCAGGCCGTCGTAGTCGGCGGAGCTGAGGCACCGCTCATCCCGCTGCTGGCGGCGCAGCTGCGAGCGGCACGGGTGATGGGCTGGGACGAAGATCCGGCTCTGACCTGCCGTCCGTTCGACGTCAGCCGCAACGGTTTGATGATGGGTGAGGGGGCTGCGGTGCTCGTTCTTGAGCGAGCATGATCGGCAGCTCGCCGCGGCGTCCCTATCCTTGCGCGCTTGAGTGGCTGGTCCACGGGCTCGGACGATGGCGGCCGGACCGGCGTGACCGCCGATGGCGACGGGCTGGTGCGCGTCATGCGCAAGGCCCTGGAACGTGCCGGCATCGACGCGGCCGCCATCGGTCACGTCAACGCGCACGGCACCGCGACGCGGCTGAATGATCCCGCCGAAGCGTGCGCGTTGAACGTGTTCTTCGGCGACGGACGTGTGCCACCCGTCACATCGACCAAGCCGATCACGGGTCACTGCCTGGGCGCGACACCCGCACTTGAGGCAGTCATTGCGATCGAGTCGTTACGCAATGGCTGCCTGCCGCCCACGGCGAATCACTTCGAGCGCGACTCGGATTGCCGGATCGATGTGGTGTCCCGCGAGCCACTCAGACCGCGACCGGGGCAGTAATGTCCACCTCGCTCGGCTTTTGGGGCGTGCAAGCCGCGCTCATCTTCGAGAAGGCTTAGCGGTGCGCCTTCTGCTCCAACGGGTGACGCGTGCCCAAGTCAGCGTCAGTGGCGATATCGTCGGCCGAATCGGTCCGGGGCTGCTGATCCTTGTGGGTGTCGGTCACGCCGACACGGAGGAACTTGCCCGCCGCATGGCTGACAAGGCCGTCGACCTGCGCATCTTCCGCGACGAGGAAGGCAAGACCAATCGGTCGTTGATCGACGCTGGTGGAGAAGTGCTTGCGATCAGCCAGTTCACCCTTTTCGCGGACACGCGCAAGGGCCGCAGGCCGTCCTTTCTCGACGCCGCCACGCCTGATCTGGGCAGCGCCCTTTACGACGAGTTCTGCGAGGCAGTCGCGGTGCGAGGAGTCGCGGTCGCCAAGGGGATCTTCGGTGCCGAGATGCAGGTTGATCTCGTCAACGACGGGCCGATGACGATCTGGCTCGACTCAGCGTCCGGCTGAGGAGCGGCGCGCCACTGGGCGCGCGACGTTGGATTAAGCCGTCTTCTGGATGGTGCGCTGGCAGCGCGTGCACACGAGAGCGCGGCGGGTTTTGCCGTTCTGCTCAAGCTTCATCGGCTGGAGGTTCGCAATCATGCGACGGTGCGCGCGGACGCGGTTCATGCCAACGGACTGCGGGTTAAAGCCGCCCATGGAGGTCTTACCGCAGATTGCGCACATGCGACCCATGTCTCTAGAAGCCTCAGATCAGGGAAACGGGCGCACCGAACGGCCGCGCCGGCTGGCTACTATAGCACGGTGCCCAACGCGACAGACTCGCGGCAGCCGGCTGGCCAGCGTCCGGTCGACCAGCGCCAGGTAGCCCGAATCGCCCGCAGCGCGGCTCTCAGCGTCTATGGCGTGACGGATGTCATTGGCGCCCGTTGGTATCAACGACTCGCTGAAGTCTTTGGTTTCGGCTCCCGAGGCGTAACTGTTCGTACGACGCCGACTCTCGAGGTCGCACTCAACGTGGAGCTGGCTGCAGGAGTGCCGCGTGATAGCGTCCTCGCCAACGTCGCGGATGCCGTTCGCTATACCGTCCAGCGCGATATTGGCCGACCGATTGACGCCTTGAGCGTCACGGTCGACGGCAGGTGAGCAACGTCGCAACGTGGGACGGTCATGGCCTGCTCGCCGCCCTCCGCCACTCCGCCGCGACGTTGTACGTGGGCGTCGATGAGGTCAACGCGCTGAACGTCTTTCCGGTGCCCGATGGTGACACCGGCTCGAACATGTTCGCCACCGTGCAGGCGGCGCTGAGCGAAGCGGATCTGGTCCCGGCCGAGGACAGAACGGTGTCCCGCGTCGCCGCCGCGTTGAGTCTTGGCGCGCTGATGGGCGCGCGCGGTAACTCGGGCGTGATCCTTTCGCAGCTCTTTCGCGGGCTTGGCGAGGCCGTCAGCGACGTCGAGGAAATCGGCGGTCGTGAGCTCGCCCGGGCGCTCAAGGAGGGCTGCGACGCGGCCTTCTCTGCTGTTGCGCAACCGGTCGAGGGCACGATCCTGACCGTCGTCCGCGACGCGTCGACGGCCGCGGCCGCCGCGCTCGTCGCGAACGGGAGCCTCGAGCACGTGCTCGCCGCGGCCGCCGCGGAGGCCGCGGCATCAGTTGCCCGGACGCCCTCGATGCTGCCGATTCTGCGCAACGCGGGCGTCGTCGACGCCGGCGGCAAGGGACTCGAGCTGCTCCTTCGGGGCGCACTTGCATCAGTTCGTGGCGAGGCCGAGCCAGAGCGCGACGCGTCAGCGCCGGACATCGCACTGCTCGTGCTGGACGCGCTCGAGGCGCAGGGTTTCGGGTACGAGACGGTCTTCGTCGTCCTGCCGCGTGATGGCGAGCGTCTGAACGTCGAGCAGATCTGCAATCGTTTGAGCGAGATGGGTGAATCGGTCCTGGTTGCCGGCGACGCGAAGGCCGCCAAGATTCACATCCACAACGAGCGGCCCGACGAAGTCATTGCCTACGGCCTGTCACTTGGTTCGCTCAGCCGCATCAACGTCGAGAACCTCGACCGCCAGGCCACGGCAGTACGCGAGCACGTGGCACACAGTGTTGCCTCGGCAACCCCAACAGCCCGCGCCTCTGCGCACCCCGCGTCAACGGACGGTCCCGTCGTGATTGCCGTCTCGCCGGGCAAGGGCTGGACGGCGTTGTTTGCCAGCCTTGGTGCCGTGGCCGTGGTGGAGGGCGGTCAGAGCGCCAATCCGTCGGCAGGCGAGCTGGCCGATGCCATCCGCGGCGCGAATGCGACCGAGGTGATCGTGCTGCCCAACAACTTGAACGTGCGACTGGCGGCGAAGCAGGCCGGTTCATTGACTCCCGACGTCGCCGTGGAGGTCGTGCCCAGCCGCAACCCGGCAGAGGGTGTCGCGGCGCTGCTGGCGTTCGAGTCGGATGTCGACCTCAAGACCGCGGCCACGGCCATGGCCAGGGCCACGGATCACATCCAGACGCTGGCCGTGACCGCGGCCGTCCGCGACGCGCGCATGGGCCGGCGCAAGGTGCGCCGTGGCGAGTTCATCGTCCTCGGTCCCACGGACGGCCTGCTTGCCGTCGATCGCGAGCGTACGGCCGCCGTCCTCACGGCCCTGGCGAATCTCAAGAGCGGCTATGAGCTCCTGACCATCTATCGCGGCCATGGCATCGACGAAGCAGCCGGCACCCAGCTGCGCTCGGCGCTTCTGACTGCCAACGCAGGCATCGAGATTGAGATCGTCGACGGCGGACAACCGCACTACGACTTCCTGATCGCGGCCGAGTGAGCCCGCCGGCCGTCCCCACCCGAGCCACCGACACACCGCCCCAGAGACTGCTCGACCAGACGCTCACCCAATCGCACATCGTCGCGCCGGCCATGGCGCGTCATCTGCGCCGGATGCAGATCGAGACCGTGCGTGATCTCGTGTTCCATTTTCCGCGCCAGTACCACGACTTCAGCCGGTCCATGACGCTTGCTCAGCTGCGTGAAAGGCCGATCGAGGGACCGGTCAGCGCAACGGTCGAGATCGTCGATGTGCACGTCGAGCCTGGGTTTCGCCGACACATCCAGCGCACGGTGGCGCGATTGCGAGATGGCACGGGCGAGGCGGAGGCGATCTGGTTTGGGCGGCGCTATATCGATCGTCGCCTGGCCGCAGGCCAGACCGTCGCCATGAGCGGCAAAGTCGAGCTGCGCGGGTGGCTGCCGCGCTTCCAGAACCCTGAGTTCGGCCCGGCCGGTGGCGAATCGCTCATTGCCGGGCGAATCGCGCCGGTCTATCGGCTCACGTCCGGCGTGACGCTGCCGACGTTACGGGCGCGGATCAAGGACGCCATCGACAAGGCCGTACCGACACAGCCCGAGTACTTGTCCGACAAGCTGCGCCGCGACCTGGATGCGGACGTGGGCCTACTCGTCGACGTGCGCGACGCGATCCAGTGGATGCACTTTCCGCCCGCGTTCGAGCGGCTCGACGACGCTCTGCGCCGCCTGGCTTTCGACGAGCTGCTGGCCCTGCAGGTGGGCATGGTCGCGCGGCAGCGCCAGCGCCAGAGCGAGCAGGCACTCCCGATGTCAGTCTCAGACGCGGACTTCGCGGTTTTCGTTGCCGGCGTCGAGACGGTCATCGGGCGCCAGGTCGCGGACCGCCGGGCGCGCGCCGGCATCGAGATCGAAGCCGATGCGGCGGTGCGCATGACGGACGACCAACGCACCGCGCTCGATGACATTCGTGCGGATCTGGCCGGCGCGCGGCCGATGATGCGGCTGCTCCAGGGTGACGTGGGTTCGGGCAAGACGGCGGTCGCGGCGATCGCGATGGCCGTTGTCGCTGCGGGCGAGCATCAGGCCGCGCTGCTGGCACCGACCGATCTGCTCGCCCGCCAGCATGCCCAGACCCTGGCGCGGCTGCTCGAGCCACTGGGCCATGACGTTACGTTGCTGACCGGCTCGCTCTCCGCCGCGCAGCGCAACGAGGCACTCGCTCTGCTCGGAGCGCCGACAAAGTCGATCGAGGGACGCAGTCGCGGCCTGGTCGCTGTCGGTACCCACGCGCTGGTGCAGGAGGCCGTGGCCTTCGAGGACCTGCGCCTTGTCGTCGTCGACGAGCTGCATCGCTTCGGCGTCGCCGAACGCGAGGCGCTGACGAGCAAGGGCTCCGCGCCGCATGTGCTGCTCATGACCGCGACGCCGATCCCGCGCACCCTTGGTCAGATCGTCCACGCCGACCTCGACGTGTCCGATCTGCGCACGCCGCCCGCCGGACGTCAGAAGATCCTGACCGGCATCCGACGCACGGACGAGCTGGTCAGGCGATCGGACGGCCACGATGGCGCACTGCCGCTCATCGTTAGACAAGTCACCGCCGGGCACCGGGCGTTCGTCGTTGTGCCGCTCGTTGAGGACGATCCCGACTCAGGCGCGAGATCGGTTGATGCCGGCGCGCAGCTGATCCGGGACAACTGGACCGCGGCGGCCCAGGTCGCGGGCCTGACGACGGAGATGCCCGCGGTTGAGATCGTCCACGGCCAGATGAAGGCATCCGAGCGTGACGAGCGCATGGAGCGTTTCAGGTCTGGCGAGGTGCCGGTGATCGTCGGCACAACCGTGCTCGAAGTGGGCGTTGACGTGCCCGAAGCAACCGTGATGATGATCCTCGACGCCGACCGCTTCGGCCTCGCGCAGCTCCATCAGCTGCGCGGCCGTGTCGGTCGTGGCGAAGCGGAGTCGTATTGCGTGCTGGTCAGCGAGCGCTATCCAACGGGCTCGGACATGCCGGCGGACGACGAGGAGGCGACCGTCAAGGCACGACTCGACGCGCTGGCGAACACGACCGACGGTTTCGCGCTCGCGGAGCTGGACCTGGAACAGCGCCGTGAGGGTGAGCTGCTTGGCTTGACCCAGAGTGGCCTGCCGCCTCTGCGTGTCGCGTCGTTGAGCAAGCCATCCGATCAACTTATGTCGATCAAGGCCCGCCAGCTCGCGGAGCAGATAGTCGACAACGATGGCCGGCTGCGCGTGGAGTTCGCAGATCTGCAGCACGAGATCACGTATGGCTGGCTGGCTCGAGTGGGGGCCGGCGAGGTCCTCAACACGGACGAAGATGGCTGACGCAGGACGAGTAGTTGCAGGCACGGCGCGCGGCCTCCGCCTCAAGGCGCCGCTCGAAGGGACCCGGCCGCTCGCCGACCGGGTCAAGGAGGCAATGTTCGCGGCGCTCGAGGCAGGCGGAGCGCTCGACGGGGCGTTTCTCGATCTGTTCGCGGGCAGTGGCGCGGCCGGCATCGAGGCACTCAGCCGCGGCGCACCGAGTGCCACCTTCGTCGAGCGCGAGGGCAAGGTCTGTCAGGTCATCGGCGAGAACCTGCGCCGCGCGCACCTCGAGACGAACGGCCGCGTTGTGCGCGCGGACGTTGTCAGCCATTTGAGCGCCGGCTCCGCGCGCGATCGGACGCCCTTCAGGGCCGTGATCATCGATCCGCCATACGGCGATGCAATCATCGAGAGAACCCTGGCGCTCCTCGGCGATGATGAGCGCCGCTGGCTCACCGATGATGGGACCGTTGTGGCGAAGCACTTCTGGCGTGATGCGCCAGCGGAGCGCGTCGGCAGCCTGGCGCTCACACGTCAGCGGCGCTTCGGCGAGACGATGCTGTCCTTCTACACTCGCACGCCACGGTTGGACCACGGCGGTACGCCGTGAGCCGACCGCTTCGCGCGCAGCAGCGGCCGCGCAAGCGATGGCTTGGGCCCGGCGGTCGCTGGGCGCAAGCTGGGAGCGCGTTGCTGGCGATAGGCCAGCGAAGATGGAAGGCCGACTGCGAAGGAAAGACGTACCGATGACCACCGCTCTGTATCCCGGCTCGTTCGACCCGATCACCTTCGGACACATCGACGTCATCGGCCGTGCGGCGATGCTCTTCGACAATCTCGTCGTTGGCGTGCTGATCAATCCCAGGAAGTCGCCGCTGCTGACGCTCGACGAACGCATCGACGTGATTCGCGAGGCCATCTCTGAGGAACTACCGACCGTTGCCGATCGAGTCGATGTCGCAGGCTTCGACGGACTCACTGTCGATTACGCTGGCAAGATCCGTGCTGGCTTCATTGTCCGTGGGCTGCGTGCGGTGAGCGATTTCGAGTCGGAGATGCAGATGGCGCACACCAATCGCAAGCTCGCTCCGGAGGCCGACACGATTTTCCTGATGACCGCGCTGGAGCATGCGTACCTGTCGTCGAGCCTGGTCAAGGAGATCGCCCGATTCGGTGGTGATGTCAGCCAGATGGTCCCGAGTGCCGTGGTGCGTCGGCTAGGGGAGGCGTCAGGCCGTACAATCGGCCGTTGAGAGCGCATGCCCCGTAAGGGCGCAGGTTTCGCCCGGCGCGCGCTCGGAGGCGACTCCCATAGACATCATTTTCCTCATCGAACAGCTCGAACGGCTGATCTCGAGCGGCCGCAACATGCCGCTCACGAGCAACGTGATCATCGACCAGGCGCGCGCGCTCGACCTGCTCGATCAGCTGCGCGTTGCGGTGCCCGAAGAGGTCCGCCAGGCCAAGCGCATCAACGACGAGACAGAGCGCATCGTCGAGCGTGCCCAGGAAGAGGCCGAGCGCATCCTCGCCCGTGCCCAGGAGCAGGCCGCGTTCCTGATTGAGGAGCGCGAGCTGACGCGTGCGGCGGAGATCAAGTCCAAGGAGATCATCGCCGACGGTCAGCGCGAGGCCGACGAAATCCGCCGCGGAGCCGATGAGTACGCCGCAAGCGTGCTGGTCAAGCTCGAGGGCGTGCTCATCCGCGAGCTGCAGAGCATCAAGCACGGCCTCGCGATGCTCGACGATCGCGACGTCGGCGACGAGGACGATGGCACCGGTGGCGCATCTGCGCCGGATGTGCCCAGCGGTATTGGTGGGCGTGCTTAGCTTTAACGTGGCCGCACTGCTTCGGTCGGCACCAGGCACTGAGCGGTGCTATCCGGTCGACGACGTCCGCATTGACATTGCCGACGATCTGACACTGGCCGAGCCGATCAACGGCGAGGTTCGCCTGTCACGCACCGACCGCAGCATCATTGCACGCGCACATCTGACGACGGCAATTGAGGGCACTTGCCGACGCTGCCTCAAGGTCGTCGTGGCGCCCATCGATGTCGACATAGAGGAGGTGGCGCTGCCCACGATCGACATCGACACCGGGCTTCCGCTCGATCCCGACGAGCTGCCCGACGCGCTCAGGTTGGACGACCATCACGAGCTGGATCTGGTTGAACCCGTGCGCGAAGCGATCTCTTTGGCCGAACCCATTACTCTTCTGTGTCGCGAGGATTGTCGCGGGCTGTGCCCCGCGTGCGGCGTTGATTTGAACACTGTCACCGATCATTCCCACATCGAAGAAGCGATCGACCCGCGACTGGCCGCTCTGGCCGGGTGGAGCGACGGCGTCGAACCGAACTAGTCCAAGGAGATATCAGACAGATGGGAGTTCCCAAGAGGCGCGTATCGCACGCCCGTCAGGGCGATCGCCGCTCGCACCATGCACTGACCACGCCGCAGCTCGAAGAGTGTCCGCACTGCCATCAGCAGAAGCGCGCGCATCATGCCTGCGCGAACTGCGGCTGGTACAACGGCCGCGAAGCGATTCATATCAAGGCCAAGTCCAAGCCCGAGAGCGCGGCCTGAGCATCGCTCGGCACTGACGCTCCTCGCTCAGGGGAATCGGCCAATTGGACATCGACATTCTGCGTGGCAATGACGCTCGACTGGACGCCCGCGTCCGCGTAGCCGTTGACGCCATGGGCGGCGATCACGCACCGGACGAGGTCGTGGCCGGTGCCGTCGACTGGGCGGCCAGCAATCCCGACACGGACGTGATCCTCGTCGGCGATCAGGCGCGCATCGAGGCGCTGATCAGCGCGCCCCGACCGGCCAACGTGAGCATCGTGCCGGCGAGCGAGTCGGTCACGATGGACGAGCATGCCGCGCTCGCCGTCCGGCGCAAGAAGGATGCATCGATCAATGTCTGCATGCGTCTGGTCAAGGAAGGCAAGGCAGATGCGGTCGTCACTGCCGGCCACACGGGCGCCGGCGTTGCCGCTGCGATTCTCAACCTGGGCCGGCTGAAAAACGTCGATCGCCCGGCGCTCGCGGTCCAGATGGTGACCGACAAAGGCCCGATGGTGTTGCTCGACATTGGTGCCACGACTGATTCGACGGGCGTGAACCTGTATCAGTACGCGCTCATGGGCACGATCTTTGCGCAGCGCGTTCTGGGCGTGAGCGAGCCGTCCGTGGCGCTTCTCAGCATTGGCGAAGAGGGTGGCAAGGGCGAGCAGCGCGTCCAGGAGGCCACGGCGCTCCTGGAGGCGAGCGATCTCAAGTTCGTCGGTAACGCCGAGGGCAAGGACCTGCCCCACCATCCGGCGGATGTCGTCGTGTGCGATGCAACCGTTGGCAACGTTACGATCAAATTCTTCGAGGGCCTGTCGACCTTCATCTTCGACATGGTCCGTGCCGAGTTCAGGCGCTGGCCGCTCGGGCCGTTCGGCTACCTGTTCATGCGCCCCGGCGTGTCACGCATCCGCAAGCGCTTTGACTACGAGCGCCTCGGCGGCGCGCCGCTGCTCGGGGTCAAGGGCACGGTGCTCATCACCCATGGTCGCGCCAAAAGGCGAATGATCGGTTTCGCGGTTGAGGTTGGTGCCGCTGCAGCGAGGGCGCGCATCCCCGACCGGATCGCCTATGCCCTCGCCTTAGGAAGACGGCCAGACAGATCCGGGCCGCGCCCATGACGAGCGGCGCGAAGGGCGACAAGTGGCTCTGGCGGCCATTTTCGAGGCTGACTTTGGCCAGCACAGCGCGCCCCAGGTTCTCGAGCGGCGACTGAGCGAGGAGCAGACGGCACCGGCGGTCGTCGCCTTGGCCCGCGAGATCGTTGCGGCTGTGGTCGCCAATCGCGATCGAATAGACGCGCAGATCGAGAAGGTGGCGCCCAAATATCCGGTCGTACAACTTGCCCGAATCGACCGCGCGTTGCTCCGTTGCGCGATGGCTGAACTGCTACACTCCCGCACGACGCCGGCCCGGGTAGCCATCGCCGAGTGGGTCGAGCTGGCGCGCACATACAGTGGCGAACCGGCCCGTCGTCTACTGAACGGTGTTCTCGGGCGAGTCGCCAGGGAACACCAAACAGGAGGAAGCACTGAGTGACCGCAGATACATATGACCGCCTGAAGAAGATCGTCGTGGAGCAGCTCGGGGTCGAAGAAGACCAGGTGACTCCGGAGGCGAACTTCATCGACGATCTCAATGCGGACTCGCTCGACCTTGTTGAGCTGATCATGAGTCTCGAGGAAGAGTTCGGCGCGGAGATCTCCGACGAGGATGCCGAGAAGATCCGCACCGTCCAGGATGCCGTCGACTACGTCGGGGAGCACTCGAACCAGTAGCCCTTCGGGTCCACTTCGCATGGCGCCGGCGGAGGAGCTTGCCGAGCGCCTCGGGCTCCAGTTCAGCGACCTCAAGCTGCTCACCCAGGCGCTGATTCACAGCAGCTACCTGCATGAGCGACCGTCGGCGGGCGAGTCGAACGAGCGGCTCGAGTTCCTGGGCGACTCGGTCATCGGGCTGATCATCTCCGAGGCGCTCTGGCGGCGTTTCCCGGGTGACGACGAGGGGTCATTGACCACGCGACGCGCCGCGATCGTGTCTGCACGTGGTCTCGCGCGCATCGCCCAGCGTCTCGATCTGGGCAGTTACCTGTACCTCGGCCTTGGCGCCGCCGCGGCTGGCGAGGGGGCGCGCAAGTCGGTTCTGGCCGCCACCTTCGAGGCAGTCGCCGGTGCCGTGTACCTGGAGTTCGGTCTGGACCAGACTCGGAATTGGCTGCTCGACGTCGCTGGACAGGAGATATCCGAGACGCACACGATCGAAGCACTGAAGCCGGCTAAAAGCGTGCTCCAGGAGCTGTCGTACGCACGCACTGGGCGCGCACCGCACTACCGCCTGGTCAGCGACGAAGGTCCAGCACACGCTCGCGAATACGTCATCGAGGCACTCATTGGTGGTGAGGCGCTGGGCCAGGGAACAGGGCGAAGCCGGCGCGAAGCGGAGACCGAGGCGGCGCGCGAGGCGATCACTGCCCTCGAGCGAATGAAGACCAACTGATGGCTAGCGCCCGTTTGACGGCGCTTCGGCTCGTCGGCTTCAAGTCCTTCGCCGAGAAAACTGTCGTGGAGTTCGGCCCCGGCATCAGCGCCGTGGTCGGGCCGAATGGCAGCGGCAAGAGCAACCTGGCCGACGCCCTGCGCTGGACTTTGGGTGAACAGGGCCGGACGTTGCGCACGCGACGCTCCGAGGACGTGATCTTTGCTGGCTCGTCGTCGCGTCGCGCGGTCGGGATGGCCGACGTAACGCTTGTCGTGGACAACTCCGACCGACTGCTGCCGGTCGATTACGAAGAGATAGAGATCGGCCGTCGGCTTTATCGCTCGGGCGAAAGCGAGTACCTGCTCAATCGCCAGCGCATTCGGCTGCGCGACCTGGTCGAGCTGCTCGATTCCGGAAACCTCGCCGACAACGCCTTCCTGTTCATCGGCCAGGGGATGGTCGACCAGGCACTCGCACTGCGCCCGGAGGAGCGTCGTCCGTTATTCGAGGAAGCAGCCGGAGTGCGTCGCCATGAGCGTCGTCGGCGCCAGGCAGAGGCAGAGCTGACCGAGGCTGAATCGAACATCGAGCGAGTCCGCGACGTGCTTGCCGAGCTGCGCCCACAGGCCAGGCGGCTCGAGGCCCAGGCGGAGCAGCTCCAGGCACGTCGTACCGCCGGCCTGGAGTTGGCCGAAGGCCTCCTGGCGTCGGCACAGGCTCGCTGGCTCGCATCGTCGCGCACCGCGGCGCAACAGCAGAAGACTTTGGACAAGACGCGCGCCGCTGCCGACTCGGCACTGTCCGAGCTGAAGGCTGCCGAGCAGCAGGCTGGCATCCTGTCCGAGGCGATCGGACGTCGTGCCTCTGACGAAGGTGCGCAGCGGAGCCAGGTCGACACGCACAGGATCGAGCTGACTGAGCTTCGAGTCGCGCTCGCGCGGACCGAATCAGAGATCTCAGGAAGCACCCGCGAGCGCGAGCGACTGGCGGCCGACGTCGCCGGCCTGGAGGCGCGGCTGAGCGAGGCGGCCAAGATCCTGGCCGAGCCGCAGATGGAGCTCGACGCGGCCGTCGAGGCGGAGCTGGATCTCGTCGAGCGGCAGCTCGCTGAGCTCGAGCCAACGGCCCCAATGAGTGATGCCGCGGCCCAGCTACGAGCACGGAGCGCTGAGCTCGAGCAACAGCTCCGCCGACGCGATTCGATCGGCAACGCCGCGGCCGGAGCGTCTGCCCGCGCCGAAGAGCTTGCCGTCCGCCTGGTTGGTGCCGAACGCGAACGTGACGAAGCTGCCAGTGCCGTCCAAGAGGCACACAGCGCGTCAACGTCCACCGACGAGGCTGTGACGGCCGCGCGCCGCCTCGTCGACGAGGCCTCGGCGGCGCGCATGACCGCACACGATCGGATGGTCGGGACGGAGGCCGAGCTTGCAGCCGCGCGTGCCCGTGTGGCAGCGCTCGACGCGACGATCGGCTCAACGGACAACGAGCTCGCGCGAGCGGCACGGGCGAGAGGAGGCACCCTCGTTGCGGAGGGCCTCGAGATCGAGCCCGAGCTGCGTCGCGCCGTCTCGGGCGCACTTGGTGCTGCGGGCACGGCGTACCTGATCGACGAGGGCTCGGTCGTCGCGCTCGCCGATCGACGCGGCATGCTCGCCGTACGAGGCATTCGCGCCAGGTCCTCAACGGCAGCAGGCGTCGCGGAGCTCATCACGGCCGCAAAGGAAGCGGGCGGCGGCCTGCTGACGGACGCCGTACGGCGAGACCCGCA
Source organism: Candidatus Limnocylindrales bacterium (assembly GCA_038320305.1). Taxonomy (GTDB): domain Bacteria; phylum Chloroflexota; class Limnocylindria; order Limnocylindrales; family CSP1-4; genus JALYGJ01. The sequence goes on from JBBQEC010000004.1 coordinate 30,255, forward strand.
GGGCGAGGTCACGCGTCTCCTCGGGCGTTTCATCTGGCTCCCGGACCTCGCATCCGCGCTTGCGAGTCGGAGTCGGCTACCGGTCGGCTGGCGTGCGGTGAGCTCGGCGGGGGAGGTGGTCGATGATCGGGGCC